>NZ_JAQZBY010000006.1:0-237046 GCF_028736865.1 Paenarthrobacter sp. AB444
ACTCCAGCAGCGCGGAAAAGCTAAGCGCGTGCGAGATTCAAGACAATCTGCACGGCGGTACCGCCGCCTTCCCTCGGGCTCCACTGAATGGTTCCCCCGAGTTCGCTGGTGACCAGGGTTCGGACAATCTGCAATCCCAAACCTTCGGTGTATTGCCCATCCGGCAGCCCCACGCCGTCGTCGGCGATCGTTACTGTCAGGAATTCGTCCTTGCCGTCCCCCTCGGCGCGGTCCGCCACCAGCCACACCGTGCCGGTGCGGCCCTCAAGTCCGTGCTCAACGGCATTGGTAACGAGTTCATTGATGACCAAGGCCAGCGGGGTCGCAAAATCACTGGGCAACTCCCCGAACAGGCCTGAACGTTCAGTTCTGACCTGCTGGGACGGCGATGCCACTTCCGCGGAAAGCCGGAACTGGCGCCCGATCAACTCGTCGAAATCAACACTCTGCGTCAGGCCTTGGGACAGGGTTTCATGTACCAGTGCAATGGTCGCCACACGCCGCATCGCTTGTTCGAGGCCCTGCTTCGCCTCGTCGCTGACCATCCGCCGGGACTGCATGCGCAGCAGGGCAGCCACCGTCTGAAGGTTGTTCTTGACCCGGTGGTGGATCTCACGGATCGTGGCGTCCTTGGTGACAAGTTCCATCTCCCTGCGCCTAAGCTCCGAGACATCGCGGCACAAAACCAGGGCGCCGAATCGATGTTGTTCGTCGCGCAGCGGGATGGCACGCAACGAAAGGCTGACACCCCTCGATTCAATTTCGCTTCGCCAGGGCATGCGGCCGGTCACTACCAAGGGCAATGTCTCGTCCACCATCCGACGGTCTTTCAGCAGACCCGCAGTTACCTCGGCAAGCGAGCGCCCCTCGAGGGACTCCACTTCGCCGAGCCTGCGGAAGGCGGAAACCCCGTTGGGACTTGCGTACTGGACTATGCCGTCCGCGTCGAGCCGGATCAGCCCATCACCGACGCGGGGCGCACCCCGGCGCGAGCCTGTGGGGGAAGCGAAGTCGGGCCAGAGCCCGAGGGTGCCCATGCGGAGGAGATCGTAGGCACACTGTCGGTAGGTCAGTTCCAGCCTCGAGGGCATGCGGGAGCTGGAGAGGTCCATGTGTGAGGTCACGACGGCGAGAGTTCTTCCGTTGCGGACCATCGGAACCGCTTCAACCCGCAACGCCATCTCGCTGCTCCAGCTGGTCTCGCTGGAACGTTCGATGGCTCTGCTGTTCCACGCCTTCTCCACCAGGGGACGAAGGTCCGAGCGGATGCCCTCGCCCACGAAGTCCGCGTGGAACACCGTATGCGATGTCGATGGACGGACGTGGGCGAGGGCTATGTAGCCGAACTCGGGATGCGGAAACCACAACGCCAGATCAGCGAAAGCCAAATCAGCCACCATTTGCCAGTCGCCAACCAGGAGGTGCAGCCATTCGGCATCTCCAGGCCCGAAATCAGCGTGTTCCCTGATGGGGTCTGTAAAGATTGCCACTGCACCTCCAGTTACGACGCGGAGAACTTCCTAGCGCCGGACGATTGACCTCAAGAGCCTTAATGCTACCGACAGTGAGGCCATGTCGTCGGCCTCGAGCGCGTTGACCTCGTCGAACATGGTCTTCGCCCTGCCCAGTTGCTCGGCGTTCAACCCCTCCCAGTCCTTCAACCGGTCTTCGGCGGATGCGCTGGACTCCGTTGCCTCAAGGACTGACGTAGTCATGTCGGCGACCGTCGAGTACAGGTCATCCCGAAGGGCTGCGCGGGCCAAGGCCTGCCAGCGGTCATCGCGCGGGAGGGAACTGATGCGCTCCAGCAACGAATCCACGTGGAAGCGGTTGAACACCGTGTAATAGACGTGGGCCACGTTCTCGACGCTCTCATTGCCTGTCTGGGCAATCCGGGCGATGTCGAGGAGGGCATAGCTTTCGAACAGCTCCGCCCACCTGCGGGCAAGGTGCTCCGGAACGTCCCAGCCCAGTGCCTTGTCGAGCCAGCCGTTGATGCGGACCTTGTCCTCTCCACGCAGGTAGTCCAAGAGCTTGGCGCGCAAAGGCGCCATCATCGGCTTGAACGCATCCACGACGCTGGCGATTGGCTGCGAGGCAATTCCTTGTCCCAACACCCAACGCACGGCCCGGTCCAGCAGTCGCCTTATGTCCAGGTGGATCTCGCTCCAGTGTTCCGTCGGGAATGAGGCCGGCAGCGCATTCAACTCCGCCACCATGGGGTCGAGGTCGTAAATTTCGCGCAGAGCCACGAAAGCCTTCGCGACTGCGACCTCATTGGCCGAGGTTTCTTCGATGGCCCTGAACGCAAACGTGATTCCACCGAGGTTGATGATGTCGTTGGCCACCACAGTTGCGATGATCTCGCGCCGCAGCGGATGGGTGTCCAAATCGGCGTCGAACTTCTCCCGCAACTGCTTCGGGAAGTAGTTGCGGATCGTGTCCGAGAACCAAGGATCATCAGCCAGGTTGCTGTCGCGCAGCGCCGTACTGAGCTCGATTTTCGCGTAAGCAGAAAGGACTGCCAACTCGGGCGAGGTCAGGCCTTGGCCTTGTTCCAGGCGGGCACGCAGAGTGTCGGTTGTCGGCAACGCTTCAAGGTCCCGCTTGAGGTCGGCGGATTTCTCCAGCCAGTCCATGAGCCTCTCGTAGCTGGGGCTCCACTCGGCGACCCGTGTCCGGTCGTTGAGCAGCAGGATGTTCTGGTCGATGTTGTCCTGGAGCACCAAGCGGCCTACTTCGTCGGTCATGTCGGCCAGGAAGTCAGCCCGCTCAGTCTCCTGGAGCTTGCCTGCGGCCACCATCCGATCCACGAAAATCTTGATGTTGACCTCATGGTCCGAGCAATCCACGCCGGCGGAGTTGTCGATGGCATCGGTATTGAGGATGACGCCCTGCAGTGCGGCCTCGATACGTCCACGCTGGGTCAAACCAAGGTTTCCGCCCTCGCCGACAACCTTGACCCTGAGGTCACGCCCATCTACGCGGATGGCGTCGTTGGCCTTGTCTCCTACGGCGGCGTGGGTTTCCGTGCTTGCCTTGACATAGGTGCCGATGCCACCGTTGTACAGCAGGTCCGCCGGTGCCAGCAGGATCGCTCGCAGCAGTTCCGGCGGGCTCAGTTGTGTCGTCCCTTCGGGCAGACCCAAGGACTTGCGCACTTGTTCCGAAACCGGGATGGTCTTTGCCTGCCGGGCATAAACTCCGCCGCCCTCGCTGATGAGCGAGCGGTCGTAGTCGTCCCAGGACGAGCGGGGCAACTCAAACAGCCGCCGCCGCTCCGCGAAGGACGCTGCGGCGTCAGGTGTCGGATCCAGGAAGATGTGGCGGTGGTCAAAAGCCGCCACCAGGCGGATGTGCCGTGAAAGCAGCATGCCGTTTCCGAAGACGTCACCTGACATATCGCCCACGCCCACGACGGTGAACTCTTCGGTCTGGGTGTCCAGGTCGAGCTCGCTGAAGTGACGCTTGACCGACTCCCAAGCACCGCGGGCCGTAATGCCCATCGCCTTGTGGTCGTATCCTACTGAACCACCGGAAGCGAAGGCGTCGCCCAGCCAGAAGCCGTACTCGGCCGCGAGCCCGTTGGCCGTATCCGAGAAGGTAGCGGTGCCCTTATCGGCCGCCACCACAAGGTAGGAATCGTCGCCGTCGTGACGAACGACGTCCGACGGCGGGACGAGCCTTTCGCCGTCGCTCGACGTTACGAGGTTGTCGGTGATGTCCAGCAGGCCGCGGATGAATGTCTTGTAGCTTTCGATCCCTTCGGCCATCCACGCGGCGCGGTCCACAGCGGGATTGGGCAGTTTCTTGGCGAAGAAGCCGCCCTTGGCACCCGTCGGAACAATGACGGCGTTCTTGACTGTCTGGGCCTTGACCAGCCCGAGAATCTCGGTTCGGAAATCCTCCCTGCGGTCCGACCAGCGAAGACCTCCACGGGCCACCTTGCCGAAGCGGAGGTGGACGCCTTCAACACGTGGCGAGTAGACCCAGATTTCGAACATCGGGCGCGGGAACGGCAGTCCCTCGATGGAGGTCGGGTCCAGCTTGAAGCTGAGGTATTCCTTGTTCTGGAAGTAGTTGGTCCGCAGGGTGGACTCAATGAGGTTGATGAAGGTGCGCAGGACACGGTCAGCATCCAACGTGGCCACCTGCTCCACAGCCTCGGCAAGTGAGGTCCGTGCCGCATCCTGGCGTTCGTCGCGTACATCGTCCGCCACGGATGGGTCGAACCGTGCCGAGAAGAGGTCCATGAGTCCACGTGCCACGTCCGGGTTGCCCAGGAGGGTATCGGCGATGAAGCCGAAGGAGTTCGTGTTTCCCATTTGGCGCATGTATTTTGCGTACGCACGGAGCACGACTACCTGGCGCCAGTGCATGCCTTCCCGGAGCACCAACCGGTCGAAGTTGTCCGACTCCACAGCACCGGTTACCGCAGCCCCGAAGGAATCGGCCAAGAGGCTCCCGGTGGCGAGGGGGTCGACTCCCGTGGGGTACTTCAGCCCGAGGTCATAAAGGAAGAAGTCGCGGTGATCAGCGGTTTCGATCTCGAACGGCCGTTCATCCAGTACTTCCAGGCCAAGGTTGTGGAAGTAGGGCAGGATCTGGCTAAGGCTCTTGGGCTCCATCAGGTAGAGCTTGACGCGGGCGTCCTCTTCCAGAGCTTCACCGGCACCTTCGGGAAGATATACGTGGACCCCGGGCCTTACGTTCCTGATGGGCTCGCCGGTCCGCTCAGCCTGCGCACCGTACTTCTCGAAGCGTTCAATGTCCTGCAGGGCGTCTTCGACTTCGTAATCCACGCGGTATCCGGCGGGGAACGCTTCGGCCCAGAGGGCAGACAGAGCGTCTGCGCTTTCGGCCGGGTGGTGCTCGCGGAGGACCTCTGTGATGCCCTCGCTCCACGACCTCGACGCCCGCATCAGCCGGTGTTCGAGTTCCTGGGCATTGACCTCAGCAAGCTCAGCGGTGCGCGGAAGCCTGATCCGGAAGAAGACACGGGCAAGCGCGGACTCAGTTATCCGGGCCTCGTAGTCGATGGTCTCGGCCTGGAACGTCTCCCGGAGTTCCTGCTCGATCCTGAGCCGGACGCTGGTCGTATAGCGGTCGCGGGGCAGGTACACGACTGCGGACATGAAACGGCCGTAGATGTCCGGCCGCAGGAACAGCTTCGTCCTGCGGCGCTCCTGCAGTCGTTGGATTCCCATGGCAGTCGCGGCCAGGTCCGGTATCTCGATTTGGAACAGCTCGTCCCTGGGATAGGTCTCGAGGATGCCGAGGAGGTCCTTGCCGGAGTGTGAATCGATCGGGAACCCGGCATTGCGCAGTACAGCATCGACCTTGTCGCGGACAATGGGGATGCTGCGGACAGAGCCGGTGTAGGCGCTCGTGGCAAACAGTCCAATGAAACGGCGTTCGCCATTGACGTTGCCCTGGGCGTCGAAGCTCTTGACGCCAATGTAGTCAAGGTATGCCGGCCGATGGACCGTCGAACGGGAATTCGCCTTGGTGATGACCAGGGCGCGCTTCTCCCTGGCCTTCTTGCGGCCGGCGTCTGTCAGGTGTTGGACCTGACGGGTGGTGTCCCCGGCGCGCAAGAGCCCCAGGCCGCTGTCCTCACGAAGCTGGAGAACGTCTTCGCCGTCTTCATTCACGAGGTCGTATTCGCGGTACCCCAGGAAGGTGAAGTTCCCATTGTCCAGCCATCGGAGAAGGTCCTGCGCCTGGCGCAGTTCAGCAATTTGTTCCGGGTGGGAGACTCCCCCCAGAGCTTCGGCCAGCTCCAGCGCCTTGCTGCGCATTTTCGGCCAGTCCTCGACGGCGGCCCGTACGTCACCGAGGACGCGGTGGAGGCCTTCGATCAACTGTTCACGCGTGTCATCGCTGACGCGGTCGATTTCGACCGCAATCCATGACTCCATGTGCGAGGCATTGTCCCCATCCCCAAGAAGATGGGCGATGCTGGGCAGGGCCGCGGTGTCACCGCTGGAAATTCCCACAGTGGAAGGAACACGCGAAACACTGCTCATTTCGCCGGTGACCCGGTCCCGGGTGACCACGAACAGTGGGTGCATGACCATGCGGATGGCGCAGTTTTGCCGCACGAGCTCGGCGTTGACCGAGTCAACCAGGAATGGCATGTCGTCCGTAACAATGTAGACAACGTTCCGGTCGGACTCACTGCCGATCTCGACCAAGGCATTGCCAGGTCGTCGCGACTGGGCAACCGCCTTGTGCTTGGTGGCCCTGGATATCAGCAGTTCCGGGGAGTATGCCCCGGCGTCCTCCTCTGCGAGGTGCTCGTAGTAGTCACCGAAGAACCCTTCACGGACAACTGCTGCATCGGACCGATCCTCCACGCTGGATCCTGACGACATCGACAAACGCCTCCATCACAAGTTGATTGCTGCGACTCTGCAGCCCACATGCCGAGCCTAGCGCTTAAGACGACGGGGAGCTCTGGCAGTTCGTCCAAAGGAATGACGTTTTTGATGGACAGGAGCACATACGAGCCCGGCGATGGCCCGTCGCAGGTCCGAATCAGGCGCACATTCGAGGAGGACGGAGCCTGACAACAACGCTGCATCGCACGCTTCCGGGTCCGAAGGAATGTAAGCCTCGATGCCGAAGGCTGGCCCATACCGGCTCCAGGCTTCGGCCAGCTGCTGCTCCGGGGCGTACCCGACGGCGGAGCGTTTGACCTTGTTGAGCACCACGCGCGGGGATGCTTGCTGAACAACCAACTCAAGTTCAGCCAGGCCCCGTACAAGCCGCGGGACCCCTATTGCGTCGGCGGATCCGACAGCGAAGACAACATCGGCCAATTCCAGGCTGCAAAGGGTGGATGCATTACGCCGGGGCGCCAACGTGTCAAAGGTCAGCTCCTCGTCAGCTTCGAGGCAGAAGCCGGTGTCGATCACCACGACGTCCGCCAACTGCCGGGCCCTCTCCAGCACGAGAGTCAGAGCGGCGGCCCGCAGTTCGGTCCACCGATCGGCCCGCGTCGTACCGGTCAATACGCGAAAGGAACCGGCCTTTGTGAAGACCTCACTTGCCGCGGCGGTCAAGGCTTCGATATCAAGCAGCCCTTGGTCCGCCAGCCTGCAGGCTTGCGCCAGCCCGGCCGACTCGTCCAGAAGCCCCAGCATCGCCGACACACTGGCGCCGTAGCTGTCGGCATCAACCAGGATGACCGACTGGCCGTCAGCGGCGAGCTCCGCGGCCATGTTCACGGCCAGGAGGGTCCGGCCAGGGGCACCCGCCGGTCCCCACACGGCAAATATCCGCCCTGAACCAGACGTCTCTGCCATGGCCTCCTCCGGCTGCGGCGCCGTGGGAGAATCCGCGGCGGGAGCGGCAAAACCTGTGCTGCGCGGGCCATCTGCCTGACCGTACGAGCTTGTGCGTTCCACTGCCCGGGAAATCTCGGCCGCGAGTACCACCGGTTCAATATCCGCAGACGCGGCCACTACACCAATGGAACGGAGCCGTCTGGCCTCATCTTCGCTGTCCGTCAAGGCAACAACGCAGACACCCACGGCTCCCAGCCTGTCCACCAACGTAGTGGTCAATTCTTCGGACCCGTCACCGACGATGGCTGCGAGCGCCAGGCCACTCTGGCAGGCAGCCAGCAGCTCGGTGAGTTCGGAACAACGGCGCACAACGGTTACCGGGCCATGCAGGCGCTCCAAGCCATCAACTACGGCTTCATTTGCTGCCCCTACGGTTACCACCGGAATGCTCATGAGGCCAGGCCCGCCGGGTTCCAGACCACCGAAACCTTGGCCTTGTTGGCTTGGGCACCCAGCAGCTTCGGCATTTGGGCGTCCGTGACCAGGACCAGCACGGTAGTGGTCTTGGATGCTCCGAGAGTTGTGGAGCCGTGGGTGACCTCTGCAATTTCCGCGCCGGGTAACAGCAACTGTGGATCGTCATAGGCAGTACCCGTTCCGGGCATGGCAACCCAGACGTCGACGCGGGCCCCGGGAACAGCTTGGCTGGGCAGCTCCCCCTCCATGGAGATGGCCACGGGTTTCCTGTTCAACGCATCGGCAGTGCCGAGGCTTTCGCGTGGCAGCAACTGGTTTCTGGCGACCCGCTGCAGTGCGACTTTTCCTGCGGACAGACCGTCTTCAACCGTTACATAGCCGGCCTCCACCTCATCCAGCCGCACTTTGACGATGGAAAGGTCTTCGGCCGTCACCGTTTGGCCCACAGCGATGTCTTCCCGTGCGGCATATACCTGAGTCGTCTTGTCGGCATTTCCCAGCAGCGCCACCACCCCTGCCACGGACAGGAACACCAGCAAGATACCGACCAACAGCCGGGGATCCCTCCAGGAGGGCTTACTCATTCGTGCCGCGGCTGGACTTGCGCTTGGTCCCATTTTTCAACTCCCCCGGGTCTGGCTAGAGGCATGGTCGGCGGACCTGCCTCCTCATTCTTACCGGCGGGGCATCTCCAACCAAACCATTCGGCTGCAAAGAGGACGAAACTGTGGATAACTACACCAAATGCCCGCAGGAGTGGCAATATGGAGCCATGCCCCGATTCCTGACATTGGCCGATGTCGCCGAACAACTCCAGATTAATTCCCCGCAAGCGTATGCCCTGGTCCGCAGTGGCGAGCTCAAAGCGATCCAGGTGGGTGGCCGCGGGCAATGGCGTATCGAAGAAACGATGCTCGAGCAATACATTCAGGACCGATACGCAGAAGCCAGCCGAATGATTGAAGAGTCCAAGTCCAAGTCCCGCTGATGGCGCCGGTCCCGCACTAAAACCCTGGACCGCTGGCTGAACCGACGGCCACAATCGCGCCGAAGGGGATAGTCACGACACTGGCTACATTCCCCGCGCGTCGCACTTCGCCCTCGTGCACTACAGCCACATCCAAGTGGTCCTGACCCACTCGGTCGATGACTCCCTTTGTTTCAAAGCTTTGCGGTGCCTGCGCCCGTACATGCACAACCACCGATGCACGGTCCCGGGCCAGCGCCCTCAAGGCGGCGGCGAAGCCCAACGGTTTCACAAGCCGTGGAGTGGCCTTCACCGCCAACCGCCCCACCCCTTGATAAGTGAGAACCGATGGGAAGGGAATCATCCACTGGCGCACTCCTTCGTCGAGGACGAACCACTCGCTTCCGATATGGCTGATGCTTCCGAGAAGTGCGGTTCCGCTGGACAGGACAACTTTGATCCGACCAGCACCAAGAGCACGCAACCGATCGGTGAGCTCGATACCGGCAAGCTCCACCCTGGCGCGCTCGGTGATCTCTGCTTCCTTCTCCAGAGAACGTTCTGCCGAAAATTGTGCTTCCAAATCGTTGAAGAGAGAGTCCCATCTCATGTGGTCAGACTAGGCTGCATAACGGAGCCAAGACCAATTCCGTCCCGCGGGCCTGCCCCGCGATTGGACAGGCGCATGAAAGTGTGCTGAAAATGGACTCCGAGGTAGATCAAATTGCATCAAACTGCATCAAACGAAGCTTGGGGGCTTTGAATGGCACGATCTTTGCGCAGGGACACCGGACTGGCTGTGATGACTTTGGGGCTTGGGCTTCTCCTGGCCTTAACAGGCAACATCCTCCTCACGCAGTGGGAGACCGCCCAGCGACATAATCAGAGTTTCTCGTTCGACCTGCTGGCCGGGTTCACCGCCAGTGCCACTGGCACCGCAATGGTTGTCTGGTGGGTCCTTTCCCTGGCGGTGGCATTTGTCGCCGCGCTCCTGCATAAGAGGGGGGCCAGCAAGGGAGCTGAAGTCCTCTCCACCTTCAGCCCCACCTTTATGGTCAGGCTCGCCGTAGCCGTCGTCGGCATCAACCTTTTTGGCGGTGGTTTGGCACACGCGGACACTGCACCGCAGCCGGAGTGGCTTCCCACGTCGACCCACAGCAGCACACTCGCCGGTGCCGTCGCTCCGCCGTCCGCGAACGGCGTCGGCTCCCCGCAGGCCATCGCCGCCAACGAGAGCCAGCCGCAAGGCGCGCCCGATCCCAGCTGGAAGCCCAATCCTCCAATGGTTGTTCCCGGCTTGCTCAGCCGGCCCGGCTCCAGGGAAGCCCCAGCAGCAAGTGGGGCGGGCGTCGAGGTGAAAGCAGGAGACACGCTGTGGTCGATTGCAGCAGCCAGGCTTGCACCTTTCTCGACCGACGTGGATGTAGCCGTTGCCTGGCCACAGTGGTACGCCGCGAATCGCTCTATCATCGGGGACGATCCCTCCGTGCTCATCCCGGGACAGATCCTCCGACCTCCGGAACCCGCATAGCAGCGCCAGCCCGACACGCAACACACGGCTGAATCCGCCTACGTGATCTAACAACTGCCCGCTCAGGGGCGGAACCGAGCCTCACTTCCAAAACCCAGCGTCATCCCAGCAGAAGCCACCCGAGCATGAGCGTTCCCCGCGCTTTCGCTCAAGTAGTGAATGCCAGAGGTATGACCATGTCCGTTGTTACTGCAGGCCGGCCACCCGTTCGTCAAAGAGTGCCTCGCGCCGTCGCTTCATCCGGCGCCAAGGGTGGTGCCGATACCGACATCCGGCTGGTGGCACGAAGCATTGCCCAAGCCGCCGTCGAAGTACTTGCCGGTACTCGTCCACTCATTCAACTATCGGGTTCGTTGGACCCGGACTGCTATTTGGCCCTTCAGCACCGGGCTGTCCTGACACGCAAACACGCCGCGCGGAGCAAAGGGACTCCGCAGCCACACCTGAGCCCTATGGTCCGGTCCGTGCGCGCCTGTTCCATCAGTGAATCAGTTTGCGAGGCAAGCATCGTCGTCGCGGAGGAAGGCCGCTGCCGGGCCGTTGCCATGCGACTTGAACGCACCGATGGCGCGTGGCGGGTGACGGCACTGGAGATCGGGTAGGTCCATTCGTCGGCCACTGAACAGTATCCAGGCATGTCAAAGGGGGCGATCCCGGGAACATTGCGTCCTCGGGATCGCCCCCGTTGTTGGCGATGATTACCGGTTCAGTGCCGGTGCTCCTGGCTAGCGGCGCTTCTTCTTGGCGGGTTTGCGCTGCTCCTGGCCCGCAGCCTTGGCAGGGTTCCCGGAACGACCTGATCCACGGCTCTCTACCCGGGTTTGCGTAGCCCCGTCTTCGCCGGGCGCGGTGTATTGCAGCTGAGCCGGCTTCTCCGGTGCCTGCAGGCCAGCGGCCCGGATCTGGGGATCGTGATGCTCCGTGTGTCCCCCCGCGGCAGAATCGTCCGGCACGACAACGTCTTCGGCAGGTGTCACTTCCACCTCAAGGTTGTACAGGAACCCGATGCTCTCCTCGCGGATGGCCTCCATCATGCTTTGGAACATGACATAGCCCTCACGTTGGTATTCAACCAAGGGGTCGCGCTGTGCCATTGCGCGCAGGCCGATGCCTTCCTTGAGGTAGTCCATCTCGTACAGGTGTTCCTGCCACTTGCGTCCAAGGACTGACAGGACAACGCGCCGCTCCAGTTCCCGCATGCTTTCGGAGCCAATGGCTTCTTCGCGGGCCTTGTAGACAAGGCGGGCATCCGAAAGAATTTCTTCGCGCAGGAAATCAGCAGTGATCCGGGACTTGCCTCCGGCTTCTTCGATGACTTCTTCAGGTGTAACAGTCGCCGGGTACAGGGTCTTCAGGTTGGTCCACAGCTGGTTGAAGTCCCAATCGTCGCCGTTGCCCTCTGCCGTTGCAGCATCGATGAGTGCGTTGATTGTGTCCTCAAGGAAGTACTGGACCTTCTCGTGGAGGTCGTCGCCTTCAAGGATCCGACGGCGGTCTCCGTAGATGGCTTCACGCTGGCGGTTCAGGACGTCATCGTATTTGAGCACGTTCTTGCGTTGTTCGGCGTTACGCGCCTCCACCTGTCCCTGCGCGGAAGCGATGGCACGGGAAACAAGCTTCGACTCAAGTGCGACGTCGTCCGGCACCGAGCTGTTCATGAGCCGTTCAGCTGCCCCTGAGTTGAACAACCTCATGAGGTCGTCGGTCAGGGAGAGGTAGAAGCGGGATTCGCCGGGGTCGCCCTGGCGTCCGGAACGGCCGCGCAGCTGGTTGTCGATCCGGCGGGACTCGTGCCGCTCGGTTCCCAGGACGTAGAGTCCGCCGAGGTTCAGTACCTCTTCGTGCTCATCCTTGACAGCCTGCTTGGCTGCGGCGAGCGCCTCGGGCCATGCGGCCTCGTACTCTTCAGAGTTTTCCTCCGGATCGAGCCCACGCTTGGCGAGTTCGGCGATGGCGGTGAATTCCGCGTTGCCGCCGAGCATGATGTCAGTACCACGGCCGGCCATGTTGGTGGCGACAGTCACAGCGCCCTTTCGGCCGGCCTGGGCAACGATGGACGCTTCACGCGCGTGGTTCTTCGCGTTCAGGACTTCGTGGCGGATACCCTCCTTGGCCAACAGCTTGGAGAGATATTCGCTCTTCTCAACGCTCGTGGTACCGACCAGTACAGGTTGGCCGGCTTCGTGGCGCTCTGCGATGTCTTCCACGACGGCATCGAACTTGACGACCTCGTTCTTGTAGACAAGGTCCGGCTGGTCGATGCGTTGCATGTCGCGGTTGGTGGGGATGGGGACCACGCCTAGCTTGTAGGTGCTCATGAACTCGGCGGCCTCAGTCTCGGCGGTACCGGTCATGCCGGAGAGCTTGGAGTACATACGGAAGTAGTTCTGCAGCGTCACGGTGGCCAGGGTCTGGTTCTCGGCCTTGATCTCGACGTTTTCCTTGGCCTCGATGGCCTGGTGCATGCCTTCGTTGTAGCGGCGACCGGCAAGGATGCGGCCGGTGTGCTCGTCAACGATCAGGACCTCGCCGTCGAGGATCACATAGTCTTTGTCGCGCTTGAACAGTTCCTTGGCCTTGATGGCGTTGTTCAGGAAACCAATGAGCGGTGTATTGGCGGATTCGTAGAGGTTCTGGATGCCCAGGTAGTCCTCCACCTTTTCGATGCCCGCTTCGAGGACTCCGACGGTCCGCTTCTTCTCGTCCACTTCATAATCGACATCAGGCTGGAGCCGGAGGACCACCTTGGCGAACTCGCTATACCAGCGGTTGGTGTCGCCCTGGGCGGGGCCGGAGATGATGAGCGGGGTCCTGGCCTCGTCGATGAGGATCGAGTCGACTTCATCCACGATCGCGAAGTTGTGTCCGCGCTGGACGAGTTCGCTGGCATCCCAGGCCATGTTGTCGCGGAGGTAGTCGAAGCCGAATTCGTTGTTTGTGCCATAGGTGATGTCGGCTGCGTACTGTTCACGGCGCACGGCGGGGTCCTGGTTTGCCAGGATGCAGCCGCTGGTCAAGCCAAGGAAGCGGTAAACGCGGCCCATAAGTTCGGACTGGTACTCGGCGAGGTAGTCATTCACCGTGACCACGTGGACGCCCTTGCCGGTGAGCGCGTTCAGGTATGCCGGCGCGGTCGCGACAAGGGTCTTGCCTTCACCGGTCTTCATTTCGGCGATGTTGCCAAGGTGGAGTGCCGCGCCACCCATCAGCTGCACGTCGAAGTGGCGCATTCCCAGGGTCCGGGAGGACGCTTCGCGCACGGCAGCGAAGGCTTCGGGAAGCAAGGCATCGAGGGATTCACCGTCGTCCTGGTGCCGGGACCGGAGGCGGTCTGTCTCAGCGCGCAGTTCGGCGTCCGTGAAGGACTTGAACGACTCTTCCAGGGCATTGATGGAATCGGCATAGTTCCGCAGTTGCTTCAGGGTCTTTTTGTCACCCGTGCGGAGAAGTTTTTCGATTAGTGATGCCACGTGAAAGTGCTCCCAGTCTCATGCTGCCGAATTCTGGCTGTTTCAGTCTACGGGAGAGACCAAGGCGGCGTGTCCGGGTTCACCTCTGAGCGGACTGGCGTTTCGCGGTTCCGCTGTGGGACTGCCGTGTTGTCCGGCAACGGCCGCCGCGAGATCGCCGGCAAGATCCCCGGCGGGCCACACCACCACCTCCTGCAGGCCGAGCCAGGTTGCCATGAGCTCGAGTTCTGCTGCAAGCTCGACGGCGGTATCCGCCGGAGCGTTGGGCTCACCGTACGCAGAACGCACCAGCAACTGGCCGGTTGTCCGGTCGGCCTTCAAGTCGACTCTGGCCACAATGCGCTCCCCCAGCAGGAATGGCAGCACGTAGTATCCGTAGCGGCGTTTGGCAGCGGGCGTATAGATTTCAATCCTGTAGTGGAAGCCGAAAAGCTCCTCAAGGCGGCGACGCTCAAAGACGAGGGAGTCAAAGGGGCTCAGCAGCGCCCGCCCTTCGGCCTTCCGGGGAAGCTTTGCGCCGGCATGCCTGAAAATCTCCCGATCCCATCCTCGAACTGATACCGGTTCCAGGACGCCGGCACCTACAAGCCTTCGAACAGACTCGGCTCCAGCCTTGACAGGCGTCCGGAAGTAGTCGGAAAAACACCGGACTGTGCCGATGCCATGGGCCTGGGCGGCCGCGTCGATAAGTCGGTCAAGGGCTTCTCCGGCATCCACGGCAGCCTCCGTACCGGCCGTAACCACCCGCGAAGTGAGGGTGTACTTGCGTTCGAACTGCGGTGTCCGCGAAGCAGCTGAAACGCGGCCTTCTTCAAACAGGTGTTCCAGAACCCTCTTGACGATGTTCCAGTTCCAGCCCCAGTTGTCCCGCTCTGCCGTGGGGGCATGCCCCAGCTTCGCGGTGAGTTCCGCCGCCGTCAAAGGAGGCCCGGCAGCCAACGCCGACAGTATCCGGTCTTCCATGTCACGGCGGACACCGGGATCCAGGCGGTGCGCCCCAACCCATGCGCGCTTCTGCCACAAGAGCAAATCAGCGAAGTGCTGCGGGCGGATAAAGCTGGCTTCGTGCGCCCAGTACTCCATCATCCTGCGGGGCTTTCGGCTGGCCATGGCGGAAAGAATGCCGGGATCGTAGTTTCCCAGCCGGGAGAAGAACGGAAGATAGTGGCTTCGCGCCACCACATTTACAGAATCGATCTGGACAAGCTGCAATCGGTCAAAAGTCCGGCCCACCGCCCGTGGCGTCACGGGGCCGGTGGGCCGGACTTTGGCTAATCCTTGAGCTGCCAATGCGATCCGCCGTGCCTGTGAGAGGCTCAGCGAAGCGGTCATTGGGATCCCTTCGTCTGATACAGGCCTTATTTGGCGTTGGCGGCCTGATCGTCGGAGCGATAGGCGATGATCTTTTCCTCGACGGCTTCTTCGCCAGGCTCACATGTGGAATCGAGGCTGATCACACCATAGGTCCAACCGCTGCGCCGGTAAACAACCGACGGTGCGTTGGTTTCCTTGTCCAGGAACAAGTAGAAGTTGTGTCCCACCAGTTCCATGTTGTCCACGGCGTCATCCAGTGTCAGGGATGCCGCGGGAAACACCTTACGACGGATCAGGACCGGTGAATCTCCGGCCGGGATGTCGTTCTCGATCTCATAGGGCGAACGTTCTTCGGCTTGCCCGTTGGCTTCCTGGTGGTTGTTGGCCTCTACGTAAAGAGGCGCATTGGTGCTTGCAGGTTCAAGGGTTGCCGTAGCTTCCCGAACGGCCTTGGGGGTGTGGCGGCCGTGGTGCACCTTCTTCCGGTCCTTTGCGCGACGAAGCCGCTCAAGCAACTTGTTGTACGCAAGATCGAAGGCAGCGAATTTGTCAGCGGCTGTGGCCTCGGCACGGATAACGGGGCCACGGCCCAGGACGGTCACTTCGACGGTGAGCTCGCCCGGCGTTTGCCGGGGATTGGTTTCCTTGGAAACCTTGGCGTCTACCCGCTGGACCTTGTCCCCCAGCGATTCAATCTTTGAGATTTTCTCGCCGGCATATTCGCGAAAGCGGTCTGAAACAGTCAGATTTCGTCCGCTGATCATGAACTCCATGGTGCCCTCCAAATAACTCAGGTGACACGACAACGGCACTGTTGGGGGCTGGTCTGACGGACAGTCGAGCCCCTTTCCGAGCCGCTATCGACAGGTACATCTTTTCTTGGTACCCACAACCGACGTTAGTTCATCGCCACGCGTTATTCATCCTTTGGCCACTTATTTTTTGATTGAGTCTTAATGACTTGATGGCTGGTCGCAGGGTGCTGTCATGGAGGCGTAGGCTGGTGGCCTCGTGGCCGCCAGGACGACCGCACCGCACACCACACCCCCGGCCGCCTCCACAGCCCGCGCTGCCTCGGCAAGAGTTGCTCCAGTGGTGAGGACGTCGTCCACAAGGATGCAGCGGACGCCCCTGATCTGCCCCGCCCGTCCAGGCTTGACCCGCATGGATCCCCTGACCTTACGGGCGCGTTCACCCCGCCCAAGCCCTTTTTGTCCGGATGCCGAACCTGAGCCTCCGCGGCCAAGCACGACGTCGGCAATCCTTTGCACCACTGCCGGCAACGACGTCATGCTGCCTTTTCCGGACAGCGGGGCCCACACCTTTTCCAACGCATCAAGATGTCGGTGTTGCGGCTCAATCCCGCGTAAACGCACGATCAGCAGGATCAGGTGCACCGGGCTGAATCCCCGCTTTCGGTACGCCCTGCCGCTGGTCGGGACAGGCACAAGGCAAAAGCCGTCCTGATGGCCGAGCGCTGCTCCCAAAGCCTTGCCCAGGCAGCTCGCCAGCACACCGCCCACGCGCCATTGGCCAAAGTGTTTGAAAGACAGCAGGCATTGCGCCAGCTCGTCGCGGTAGGGTCCTGCGGCAACAACCCCGATTCCGGCCGCGCCGTCCACCGTGACCAGAGCAGGCGATTGGTGCTCTGCCCGGAATGGCTGTGCACAGATCCGGCGTACGCGCTTGGCGCAATCACCGCACAGCACTGCGTCTTCTGCCCCGCAACAGATGCATTCGACGGGAACCAGGATGGCCAGGAAGTCTTGCAGTGTCCCCTCCAGTACCGTCACCGCCCGTCCCAGGCGGCTACGGTCACTTCCGCGGCGACGCACGCGGACGGGGTCCGGGGCAGCGAGGTCCGGATCCCTCCCCCGGCCGACTCTCTGCCGGACCATGACTCCAGTGCTGGGTGGATCGCTCATGAAGCCAGCCTGCCCGGATGCTTTGGACGAAAAAACCCTCACCTCGTCCTATGTGGACATCCCGTCAACACCACCGTGTCTGGCGCAATGGCCGCGACGTAGCCTCCCGGGGAGCAGTGTCAGCCAGGGAAAGCCGGTTCCGTGGGGCCTTTAAGTTGCAGCTCCCAACCGTTTCCCACGCGCTGGAAGACTCCGGCCTCGGACTGCCCATAAATCTGCTCCGGCCCATTTCCGGCGCTGATGCTGGTCAGGCCATCCCACGGCGCGAGCTGTTGGGCTTCGCCCGAGGCCAGGGACAACAACTCAGGAACCACCGTGGATGTTGCCGAACCGGCCATCACCGCCACCGTGGACGCGTTAACCCAAACTCCCTGGTTCGCCGCTCCTGTGGTCAGCAGGGTGATGGGAGCGGTGAGATCCTTGGGCACACCATCGGGATTACGGACGATGCCTGTGATCTGAACCGTGGATTTTCCGGCGGATTCGGAAATGACCAACGCCCTGGTCCCTTCCCTGGAGACCCTGAAGTCCTTCACGGTACGACCCGAGAGCCAGGACGGGGTGATGGTGACGTTGGGAATGGTTGTTCCGGGCGCGATACCCGTCGGTTTGTAGGCCACCACCTCGGCCGCACCATTAGCCCCGGGACCAGCTGTCCAGACCCAGTCCTGCGGACTGAAGGACGGACCAGTGAGGGTGCTCCTGGTGGTCAGTTGGCGGGCGGCCTGTCCCGGCTCGATCGAGTAGAGGGTGGTCTTGTCGCCGTTCAGGAAGGCAGCCGTTTGGGAAGCAGGTGACTCAGCAGGCGAATGCGGCCCAAGCCCGGCGACCGACTGGATGTCAGGCAGGGGCGTGATCCGGTTGTTTTCATAGCGGACCAATTCACCGTTGTTCACTGCGATCTGATGGGCAGGGACTGTCTTGTCCACAACAGGTGGCAGGACTGTTCCGTTGTCCTCCACCCGGACCAGGTCCTGGTCTGCCCGCAGTTGCACGTTGATGACATCCGGCTGGCTCCGGAAGGTCAGTGCCAGCTGGTTCTGCATTCTTTGCCTGTCCTCGGCGGATGCATCAAACAATTCCTTGGCCGACAGATCCACCTGGGCTGCGCCGGAGACCACCGGCACCGATTCGCGGGCGAGCTTCATGCCTGAAGGGAAGGCACTGACAACCGCGCCACGGAGGTAGGGGGCAGGGCCGGCAAGGAGGGCACTGGTCATGGATTTGACTGTATTTTTCTTGATGAACCAGCGGTAATCGGGCACGGCGAAAGTGAAAGTCGGGTCGTAGAAGTAGATGGGGAAAGCCCCGTAGATTACTTTGAAGGTTTCTTCGGGAATGGCCGTCCCGTCCGGGACTTTGGAAATCCGCCATTCCCCTTCCACCTGTTCAAGCGTCAGCGGGATGGTCTCCTTGGTGCCCGGCGGATACTGGGTTGCTACGCCGTCGGCATCCACGGAGTAGGCGAGGTCGAGAAGGTAAAGGTACTCATTTTCCACGGATGACTTCACCACCTCCGCCGAGCGGAAAACGAGTGCCCGCTTATCCGGCTTCCACGTAACCGACTGCGCTTGCGTCAAGTACTGGCGCGCCACAGGATAGTCGTCCTCGTAGCCGCTGCCGGCCATGTAGAAGTCTTCAATGATCGACTCCGGGCTGGACCCTGCCCGGGGTGCGGCTGGAAAGAACACCGGCGCGTTGGGGTTCCCTGCGCCTTCGTCCTTGCTCTTGCCCACCGGGCCGGAACGGGGAATCTGTGCACATGAGGAGAGGAGGAGCATGAGCACCGCGAGCAGTGCCACGATCGCCCTCCGCTGCCGGGGTCCAGGCTTGGTCATGGCTTATCCCCCGCTTCTTCGTCCATTGCAGTGCCTTCATCGTTCGTGCGCTCGGAACCGGGCAGGGCGCTCGCTGTTTCCGTGCCGAGGACCAATACCTGGCGCTCGCTGGCCGAGCCGGGAAATTCTATGTCTGCAGGTTCTAGCTGAAGCGGGGACTTTGCGATGGTCTCTCCCTGGCGAAGGGGCAGGGTCAACCTGAAGTTGGACCCTGAGCCCTTGCGGCCCCAGGCCTGAAGCCAGCCGTTGTGGAGTTTGGTGTCCTCTGCCGCGATGGACAAGCCGAGACCGCTGCCACCGGTGGTCCGTGCCCGGGCAGGGTCCGCGCGCCAGAAACGGTCGAACACGCGGGCGGCTTCGGCCTGGCTCATCCCGATGCCGTGGTCCCTGACGGAGACAGCGACGGCGTCGTCGTTGGCCGCGACGGAGATATGCACGGGCTTGCCCTCGCCGTGTTCAAGGGCGTTGAGCAACAGATTGCGGAGGATCCGTTCGATCCTCCTCGAATCCATCTCGACGACGATGCTCTTTTGCCTGGCATTGAGGCGGACTTCGGATCCATACTCCGCGGCCACGGGTGCCGCGCCTTCCACGACCTGTGCCACCACCTGGAAGATGTCCTGCGGTTCGGCGTCAAGGACGGCGGCACCGGCGTCGAAGCGCGAAATCTCCAACAGGTCCGACAACAAGGACTGGAAACGCTCAACCTGGTAGTAGAGCAGCTCGGCCGATCTCTTGTTCATGGGATCGAATTCATCACGCGCGTCGAACAAAACCTCAGCCGCCATCCTCACGGTGGTCAGCGGGGTACGCAGTTCGTGGGACACATCGGAAACGAACCTTTGCTGCATCTGCGACAACGTGGCCAACTGGGTGATCTGTTCCTGGAGGCTTGCGGCCATGTGGTTGAAGGAGGCCCCCAACCTGGCGACCTCGTCTTCACCCTTGACCACCATCCGTTCCTGCAACTGCCCGGCGGCCAGCTTCTCGGACACGACGGCGGCATGGCTCACCGGACTGACGACGTTCCGGGTCACGTACCAGGCAATCGCACCGATCATCAGGACGAGGGCCGCCCCGCCGGCCCACAAGACGTTCTGGATCTCGTCCAACGTCTGCTGCGCGGTGTTGAGGTCGTAAATCAGGTACAGCTCATAGACAGTGCCGTTGAAGGTCACTTTGTTTCCCACCGCGATCCCGGGGCGGTCCTCGTTGCCCACGGGGAATTGGGTCGGAGCCCAGAATTGCTGCTTGCCGCCTTCTTGAACGGCTTTGCGGAGATCCGGAGGAATCACCCTGATGGTCAACTGGTCCGAGGCCCTCGACTCCACCCACCGGTTGCGGGGCTTGGTCTGTTCCGGCGCGGCTTCGAAGACATATCTTCGCTGGATGACCGAGCCACGGCCCTCCACCGCCGTCAAAGTGTCGTACACGAGGGTGATGACGCTGGACTGGTCGGTGACCTGCGCGCCGTCGAACGTGTCCTGGACCTGTTTGACGTTGTACCTCGACTCGGACTCCGCCTGGGCGAGCCGTTCCTGGAACAGGTTGTTGGCGATCTGGTTGGACAGGTAAGCGCCAACAATGGCAAACGATGTCACCGCAAGGAGCAGGGTGGTCAGGACGGTGCGGAATTCAAGGGACCGCCGCCAGCGGCGAAGGATCGAACGCCACAGGAAGCGCAAGCCTGGCCTGATCTGGCGCACGCCGATGGAAATAAGCCGGGAGACCCGAAGAATCAGGATCAGCCCACGCCGGGTCCAGATCCGGGCACGCGTGAGGAACCACCGCAGGTCACGGGTTTTACGCGGGGGCGGAGCTTCGGCGGTGTCGGACTGGGCGGGCGCGCCGGACTGTCCAGCGGTGTCGGTGCCGACGCCGTCCGTCCCGGTAGCTACTGGCCCCGTGCTGCTGCCCTGCTTGCCGGCTTCTCCGGCCGGAGACTCAGGAACCTGCTTTATATCCGACACCACGCACCGTCAAAACGACCTCGGGCGCCTCAGGATCGCGTTCAATCTTGGAGCGCAGACGCTGGACGTGCACATTGACCAGGCGCGTGTCAGCGGCGTGCCGGTATCCCCACACCTGTTCAAGGAGCAATTCGCGGGTGAAAACCTGCCACGGCTTACGTGCCAAGGCCACCAAGAGGTCGAACTCGAGGGGGGTCAGCGAGATACGCTCGCCACCGCGGGTCACCAGGTGCCCGGCGACGTCAATGGTCACATCCGCGATCCGCAGGGTTTCGGGGGCCTTCTGTTCGCCCGGGCGGAGCCGCGCCCGGACACGGGCAACGAGTTCGGCTGGCTTGAAAGGCTTGGGCACGTAGTCATCCGCGCCGGACTCGAGTCCCCTGACAACGTCCGAGGTATCCGACTTCGCGGTGAGCATGACGATGGGGACATCCGATTCCCCCCGGATCTGGCGGCATACCTCAATACCGTCGGAGCCGGGCAACATGAGGTCCAGAAGCACCAGGTCCGGCTTGGACGAGCGGAACACCTCAAGAGCTTGGCCGCCATCTGCGCAGAACACCGGCTCGAAGCCATCATTGCGCAGGACGATGCCAATCATCTCTGCGAGTGCTTCGTCGTCGTCAACTACCAGAATGCGTGCCTTCATAGTTATATATTCCCTTATCACCAAGTCTTTGTCCTGCTGGGCGCCGCGCACGGCATGGCGCACCCAAGGGGCAATTCCACCGTACTGCACTTCACTTCACGCGCCCGCGAACTCCGGCCGTGCGGCGGGCTATGAGGGACGACGGCGGGACTATAGGCTGGGTGCGAAGGTCCGCATGGGGGACGTCGAATGTCGACGGACAGGACCTCATGGGGAGGAAACGTGTCACAGCCTGAGCACGGCCAGCATCGGCCACCCGGCGGCCAACCGTCGTGGGGAAACCGGCCACAGTGGGGCGGCCAACCGGCCTGGGGAAACCAGCCACAGTGGGGCGGGCCCTCGGCATGGCCACCTCCGCAGGGACCCGCGCAGGGCCCGCAAGCCCAGCCAGCGTCGGGATGGCCGTCAGGTGCCCCGGGATGGCCGGCAGGTGGACCTTACGGCCAGCCCCAGTACATTGCTCCTCCCAAGCCCGGAGTCATCCCCTTGCGGCCGTTGCAGTTCGGCGAAATCCTGGACGGCTCCTTCCAGACCATTCGCCGCAACGCTGCCTCGATGTTTGGCTCTGCCTTGATCGTGCAGGCGCTGGGAGCAGCGATCATCGGCGTCATCACGTTCCTGATGTTCCAGATGACGGTCACGTTTGAATCCGTTGAATCCAGGGCCGAATTCGACCAAGCGATGGGTCCTTTCATCGCCTTGGCCGCGGGAGCGATGGGCGCCTCCGTCCTGATCGGCCTCCTGGGATCCGTACTTCAGGGGGTGTTGGCAGTCCCTGTAGCCCGTTCGGTCCTCAACCGGCGGACCGGTTTCAAGCAGATGTGGAAGCTCGCAGGGAAAAGGATCCTGCCGCTGTTGGGCGTTGCAGGGTTGCTGACCTTCGGCGGGCTGCTTGCCGTGGCCGCTGTAGTGGGCATCGCCGTGTTGTTGATTACGGCCATGGGACCCGGTGCCGTGCTGATCGTGCTTCCCCTGGGCCTCGGATCAGTGATTGTCTTTGTTTGGATCGGCCTGAAACTCATGCTCGCACCCGCGGTCATCGTCGTCGAACACACGGGCGTTTATGACGGCCTCCTCCGTTCGTGGCGACTGACCCGGAACAACTGGTGGCGCATCTTCGGTATCACCCTCGTCGTGGCCATCATGCTGGGGATCATTGCCCAGATTGTGCAGATTCCGGCGTCCCTGGCCATCGGTTTCATTGGCGGGACCGTGTCCCCCCACCCTGATGAGCAAAGCACTGCGTCCATTCTGATGGTCAGCACGATCGTTTCCACGGCAATACAAGCGCTGGTGGGGTCCGTGACGTTCGCCTTCCAGTCATCGGTCTCCGCACTGATCTACATGGACCTGCGCATGCGCCGCGAGGGCCTGGATGTCGAACTGATGCGGATGGCCGAAACGGGTGCCAATCCGGACGGGGTACCGGGTGGCCCTTCGGTCCAGCCGGGCACCGCCGCGTGGCCGCCGGCATGACGGCAATCCGCGCCGACGTCGTCGGTCCCTTGCTTTCACTGGAACCGCCCGTGACTCCGGACCGTGAGGAAGCCCGGCGATGGGCCATCGAGGAACTCTCGAAGCCCCAGTATCCTGACGCCACACCCGGATGGCTGGAGCAGCTGTGGCGGGATTTCCTTGACTGGTTGTCCTCGCTGGAAGGAGACGGCACAAGCGCCGACACCAACTTCGCCCTTCCCCTGATAGTCATCCTGGCCGTTGCACTCATCGTCGTGGCCGTTGTCGTGGTCCGGCCCCGCCTGAACGCACGCCGGGCATCGCGGCAGGAGGACATCTACGGCGCCGACAGCACCATGAATGCCGACGACTACCGGACGCGCGCGTCAGCAGCTGCCGACGACGGCGACTGGGCCGCCGCCGTCGTCGACCACTTCCGCGCGGTGGTCCGGTCGGCTGAAGAGCGCGACATCATCGCTGTCCGCGCCGGCAGGACCGCCGACGAAGCGGCGGCACAACTGGGGCAGGTGTTCGGCGCAGCGCAGCAGCGCCTGGTCGATGCTGCGCGCCTCTTCGACGCCGTGCGTTACGGGGAACAAAACGCGACGCGCACAGACTACGGGTCCCTGCGCGACCTCGATGCCGAGCTGCTGGGGATGAAGCCTGACTTCGCCGGGTCCGTCGATTCGGGATTCGCGGTGCCGCGATGACGATGACTGCCAACGAGGCTCCCCTTCCCTTGGAGTCGGACCAGGCCGGGGGATCCACCGGCCCGGGTTTTTCCAACTGGTTTCGGAAGCACCTCACCTGGATAGCTCTCGGAGCCGTGCTGGTGGCTTTGGTGACCTATCTTGCCGTAAGCAATATGTCCGGAACCGCGGATCCCCGGACCTTATCCGCGCGGAACCCGGCCCCGGATGGGGCCATGGCTGCGGCGGAAATCCTGGGACGGCACGGAGTGAACCTGACCGCCACGGATTCCTTTGACCAGACCATGTCAGCGTTGGCGGACAACGACCGGGCCACGGTCCTGCTCTACGATCCCCGCGGACACCTGGACCGGTCCCGAGTGGAGGACCTCGCTGCCGCCGCCGACCACGTAGTGGTGGTCAAGCCCCGCCTGAAGACCCTCAACGGACTCGGACCCGGTTTCAAGCCCGGCGGAGTCATTCCGGGAGACCAGACCGTCGTCGAGGCTGCCTGTTCCGTGGAGGATGCGATGGCAGCAGGTCCCATCTCGGCGCAAGGGTCCGTCTTCTCGGGGCCCCAGGTCTGCTACTCCGGCCCCGCCGAGAGGACTGGTTTGTATGCAGCCTCGGCCGACGGCCGGATCATCGTTCTCGGGAGCACGGACATCCTGGACAACGAGCACCTTGCCCTGCAGGGGAACGCCGCCTTGGCTCTGCGGACCCTGGGGAACAACCCGGAGCTGCTCTGGTACCTGCCCGGGGTCAAGGACGTTGCCGCAACAGACAAGGCTCCAACGCTCAGCGAACTGGCCCCGGCATGGTTGGCGTACGCCGGGCCATGGCTGGGCGCGGTGACGCTGCTTGCGATCCTCTGGCGCGGACGCCGCATGGGACCGTTGGTGTTCGAACCTCTCCCCGTTGTGGTCAAGGCGGCTGAGACGGCTGAGGGACGGGCCAGGCTGTACCAGGACGCACGGGCCGTCAACCGGGCAGCCGACAACTTGAGGGCAGGCACCCTGAGCCGCCTGGCCCGCCACTTCAACCTCGGAGCGGACCCCACCGCGGATGCCGTGGTGGACGCGGCCGCCCGGCGCCTGGAACGCACGGGCCCTGAAGTACGGTCCGTCCTGGTCGACTTCATGCCGGGGACCGAAGGACAGCTGGTGCAATGGGCACAAGAACTTGAACGAATGGAAGAGGAGGCGAAGAACCGATGAGCAGCCAGCCGAACAGCTACACGGACAGCAACAGCCAGTACACGGGTGGAGCGATGCCAATCCCACAAAACCAGCCGGAACAACACCCCCAACAGCACAGCGCAGCGGCCGGTGCCGACACCGGCTACCGGCGTGCCGAGGACCCGGCACGCCAGTCGCTCCTGAACGTCCGTGCCGAAGTAGGCAAGGCCGTGGTTGGCCAGGATCCTACGGTGACGGGGATGCTGATCGCCCTGCTCTGTGGCGGGCATGTCCTCCTGGAAGGCGTCCCGGGTGTGGCCAAGACCCTCCTGGTGAGGGCCTTGTCCACGGCCCTGAGCTTGGACACCAAGCGGGTGCAGTTCACACCGGACCTGATGCCCGGCGACGTCACCGGGTCGCTGGTCTATGACTCCCACTCATCGGAATTCACGTTCCGCGAAGGCCCCGTCTTCACCAACATCATGTTGGCGGACGAAATCAACCGGACACCTCCAAAGACCCAGGCCTCCCTGCTGGAAGCCATGGAAGAGCGGCAGGTTTCCGTGGACGGTGTTTCCCGTCCCCTGCCGGTTCCCTTCATCGTGGCGGCAACGCAGAACCCGGTGGAGTACGAAGGCACCTATCCCCTGCCCGAGGCACAGCTTGACCGGTTCCTCCTCAAACTGACCATGCCGCTACCTGGGCGCACAGAGGAGATCGAGGTCATCCGGCGCCACGCCAACGGATTCGATCCCAAGGACCTGGCAGCAGCCGGTGTTCGGCCTGTAGCGGGGGCCTCGGACCTCTCAACCGCACAGGCGGCCGTGGCACAGGTTGCCGTGGCTCCCGAACTGTTGGGATACATCGTCGACATCGTCCGGGCAACGCGGTCCGCACCGTCATTCCAGCTTGGCGTCTCCCCCCGTGGCGCCACCGCGCTGCTCAACACGGCCAAGGCCTGGGCCTGGCTGTCCGGGAGGTCTTTCGTGACTCCTGATGACGTCAAGGCATTATCGCTTCCGTGCCTCCGGCACAGGGTGGGCCTGCGGCCTGAAGCCCAGATGGACGGCATCCACGTGGACGACGTCCTCGGGAGCATCCTCGCGTCGGTTCCGGTGCCGCGGTGATCCCCTTCTGCCCGGTTGCGGGAGCCTGAATGGCCATCACGGGTCGCTTCGTAGTGTTTGCCCTTGCCGGGTTGGTACCACTGGTGGTGTTTCCGGTCTGGCTGACAGTCCTGCTGGTGTGTGTGGTCCTGCTGCTTGCCCTGGTCCTCGATCTTGTGCTGGCCGCATCTCCTGCAAAGCTCCTCGTCGAACGCCAGCAACCGGGAAATGTCACTTTGTCGGGCACCGCGGAGTCCGTAGTTACGGTGAACAATGCCACCGGGCGGAAACTGACGGCCATCATCAGGGATGCGTGGCAGCCATCGGCCGGAGCCACCAATGCTGTTCAGCGGATGACCGTGCCGTCCGGCGAGCGCCGCCGGATGACGGTGACGCTGACACCCAGGAGACGCGGCGACCTGCACAGCCCGCACATCACCATCCGGTCCTTGGGCCCCTTGGGATTGGCCGCCAGACAGCGAACACGGCCACTGCCTGGACAGCTGCGGGTTCTGCCCCCGTTTCATTCAAAACGGCACCTTCCCTCCAAGCTCCGGAAGCTCAGGGAGCTGGATGGCAAGGCTGCAGTGCAGATCCGGGGTGCCGGCACGGAGTTCGACTCCTTGCGCGACTACGTCCGGGGCGATGACGTCCGGTCCATCGATTGGCGGGCGACGGCCCGCCGCTCCTCCGTCGTCGTCCGGACCTGGCGCCCTGAACGCGACCGTCGCGTCGTCATCGTGCTTGACACCTCCCGCACAGCGGCCGCCCGGATCGAGGACGAACCGCGGCTGGATACCGGAATCGAGGCAGCGTTGTTGCTCGCGGTGCTGGCCGAACGCGGCGGAGACCGCGTCGACTTCCTCGCCTACGACCGCCGGCTGCGTGCCCGGGTGGAATCGGCGTCGAAGGGCAACCTTCTGGGCCAGCTGGTCCAGGCGATGGCCCCCTTGGAGGCCGAACTCATTGAGCTGGACTGGCAGCAGATACCCGGGCAGGTCCGCTCCGTCTCGGCGCACCGCTCGCTGGTGGTGCTGTTGACAGCGCTCGACGGCGGCGCCCCGGAAGAGGGTCTCCTCCCCACGGTGGCGCAATTGTCCCGCCAGCACGTTGTTGTTGTGGTTACGGTCCGCGATCCCCTGCTTGCGGCGATGAAGGCCGAACGGACCACTGCCAGCCAGGTCTTCCGGGCCGCCGCGGCTGAGCGCGCGCTCCTTGAACGAGCCGCAGTCACTGCCCAGCTCCGGCAGCTGGGAGCCGAAGTGGTGGACGCCGAGCCGCTGGAGGTTCCACCCCTGCTGGCTGATACCTATATCCGGCTCAAGGCAGCCGGCCGCCTCTAGTTCCCGCGTTCAGAAAGGATGTCCATGAATATCCCCATTTACCAGCTGGCCCTCGGCGAAGACTTCGGCAAGCTGGCACCGGAGCTCCAGGACTACTTTTCCCTGGCAGCCGGTTCCGGGACTTATGGAATCGGTCAAGGAGTCTTCGATGTGGTGGGCTGCCGCCAGACATGGCTGCGGCCGTTGCTCGCCCTCACAGGGAGCGAAGAGGCTTTCTTTCCGGAATACGGCGAGGGAATCCCGTTCCGAATCGAAAACCACGCCCACGTCGATCCTTTTGGGCGCCCGGCGCTGACGGCCAGGCGGGAGATCTACTTCCCCGGCGGCACCCGGCTGTTCCACGACACCACCAGCGCCACTTTGCCATCAGAGGACAAGCGCGGTGGGCGGGCGCGGCTGGTGGACCATGTTGGCCGATACCGCCGCCTGGTCACGGACCTCGATATCAGCGTCACTGCCGAGGGCCGGCTTCGAGGTGTTTCGCAGGCAAGCCGCTTGTTCCTGGGCCCGCTGCGCATCCCCCTGCCGGCAGCACTGGATGCCAAGGCCTATGCCGAACAATGGTGGGACGCCGCTGAGGGCAAGCACCGCATCCAGGTCAAAGTAATCCAGCCTCAGATCGGACTGGTGCTGGTCTATGCCGGGCGTTTCGACTACCGGCTGGCACCATATTTGCCGGGAGTCGCACCAGGCACAGCACTTCCGCGCTATGCCGAACCGGACCGCTGGGAACAACGGATTTAGCGCTCGCCCCATGGCGCCAAGGCGGTTGGGACTTCCTTGCTAGCCCTGCGCCAATTGGTCCAGGCCGTCGGCGACGTGGGTCAGTTTTGTCAGCACGGCCCTTGCCGCTGCAGGGGTAAAGCCCTCAAGTCCGGTGGACGGGGTGACCCGGAGCCCCGAGAGGCCAGACGCCTGAAGGCCGAGCTGGCGCCATGGCTTCCAGATGCTTTCCACTATCGCAGCGGTCCTGGGAAGCACGGCCCCCGGATCCTCGGTGGGCAAAGCACCGGCCCACAGCCGCTTGCCGCTCTCCACGGCACCGGCCAGCTGCTCCCACTGACGGGTGGTCAGCGCCCTGAGCGGCACCGCGACGCCATCGGCACCGGCGGCGAGGATGCGATCGATCGGGGCTTCGATTTCAGGGACGGAGATGATGGTTTCGACGGCGCCCGCGGCCTTCAGTGCGTCGATCACCAGCCGCCAGGCTCCCGTGACTTCCTCGCCCCGAACGGATCGAAGCGTCCGGTAACCGCTCGCCGTCGGAATGGTTCCTGCCATCACCGCAGCGATATCCGGCTCGTCCACCTGGACCACTATCCGTGCTTCGGGAACAGCGGCTGAGACTTTGCGAAGGTGTTCGGCCACGCCCGCAGCCAATGACTCCGCGATATCCCGCCTGGCCCCATAGTCAAGCAGGGCACGTTCACCGTTGTGCAGGTGAAGGCTTGCGGCGAGGGTCAACGGTCCCATCAGCTGGAGTTTGAGCTCAGTCGCAGACACGTCTTCGGCACCGGCGACATCGGCCAGGATGTTGATGTCCGTGGCCAGGGCCGAAGCCGCACGGCGCGAATCCTTGCCCGGCCGGTCCACCAAGCGCCAACCGTAGGGCTGCACGTCGATGTCGAGATCCACCAACAGCGAACCCGTTCGGCCCGCGGCGTCCGAACCCACTCCACGGGCCGGCAGCTCCGGGAGGAAAGGAAGGTGGGGATCCCCCAGCTCGCCCCGGATCGTCCGGATGGCCTCGGCGGGATCAGAGCCCGGCCATGGCCCCAAAGCAGTCGCGCTTGCGCGCAGCTCACTGACCAAGGACATGGATCAGGCCTGCTGGCTGGAAATCTGGTGATCCTCGGCGATTGCCTCATGGTGGCGGATCACTTCACTGATGATGAAGTTCAGGAATTTCTCGGCGAAGGCTGGATCCAGGTGTGCGTCCTCCGCAAGGCGGCGAAGCCGGGCAATTTGCGCAGCCTCGCGGCCGGGATCCCCTGCCGGCAGTTTGTGGGTTGCCTTGAGCACGCCCACTTTCTGGGTGGCCTTGAAACGCTCCGCGAGCAGGAACACGAGAGTCGCATCAATGTTGTCGATGCTGGACCGGATGGACAACAGCTCATCCATGACTGTGCGGTCGACCTGGCCGGCCAGGGAGCTGGCGGCCGGGTTGAAGGAATCGGCATCATGGGGAAAGGCGTTGTTCTGCTCGGTCATGCATCCCAGTCTATTGGGTGGGGCGCAGTGTTTTCCGCGAATGAAGCGGTGCACAATGGCAGCATCATTGCAGTCCCGGCGAAGGAGCTTTCATGAAAATAGCGGTTCTCGGCACAGGTATGGTGGGACATGCCTTGGCGGGCAAGCTGGTATCACTGGGTCACGAAGTGACCATGGGTTCCCGGGAGTCCGGCAATCCGAAGGCAACCCAGTGGGCGGAAGAGGCAGGACCTCTCGGGCACGCCGGGTCCTTTGCCCAAGCATGCTCCGGAGCCAGCCTGATCATCAACGCCACTCCGGGTACCGTGAGCCTGGCTGTCCTCGCCGAGGCCGGCGAAGAGAACCTCAACGGCAAGGTCCTCCTGGATGTCTCCAATCCGCTGGATGGCTCGAGCGGTTTTCCCCCGTCCTTGGCGGTCTGCAATACGGACAGCATCGCCGAAACCATCCAGCGGACCTACCCTCAGGTTCATGTGGTGAAGTCGCTCAACACGGTGACCGCGCCGGTGATGGTGGATCCGGGTAGGCTCCCCGCCCCGCACGAGATGTTCATGGCAGGCAATGACGCCGAGGCCAAGTCCACTGTTTCGGCTGTGCTGCAGGAGTTCGGCTGGGAGCCAGCCCACATCAGGGACCTCGGCGGCCTCGATGCCGCCCGGGCCATGGAGATGTGGCTGCCGCTGTGGTTGCGGATTTTCATGCAGCAGCCCCAAGGGAAGCTGTTCAACATCGCCATCGTCTCCGAGTAACGCCCCGCGCGTGCAGGAAGGCACGTCCCCGGGTGGGAACGTGCCTTCCTGGTTGCGGCTGCGGACTTAGCTTCCCAGAAGCGAACGGTGCGCTTCCCGCCGTCGTGCTTGCTCTTCCGGATCCGGGACCGGCAAGGAGGCGATCAGCCGCTTGGTGTAGTCGTGCTGCGGCGAGCCCATTACCTGGTTGCCGATTCCTTGCTCCACCAGATGTCCCTTGTAGAGGACACCTACCCAGTGCGACAACATGTCCACCACCGCGAGGTCATGGCTGATGAACAGGGCCGCGAAGCCGAACTGCTCCTGGATGTCCTTGAACAGGTCCAGGACTTTGGCCTGCACCGATACATCGAGCGCGGACGTCGGTTCGTCGGCGATGAGCAACCGGGGATTCAGCGCCAAGGACCGTGCGAGGGAGGCGCGCTGACGCTGCCCGCCGGAGAGTTCGTGCGGGTAGCGCTGCGCGTACGACGCCGGCAACTGGACTGACTCGAGCAGCTCGCCTACCTTCTTCCGCGCCTCAGCCGCGCCAGGCTTGGTGTGGATCATCAGCGGCTCGGCGACGCACTCACCGATGGTCAGATGCGGATTGAAGGACGCTGCCGGATCCTGGAAAACGAAGCCGATCTCTTTACGCAAGGGCCGGAAAGAGCGTTCCTTGAAGTCGAGCATCTCGTAGCCCAGGACCTTGAGGCTCCCCCCGGTTGTCCGGTTCAAACCGGCAATGGCCCGTCCGATGGTGGACTTGCCGGAGCCCGACTCTCCCACGAGGCCAAAGACCTCGTTCTCCGAAATCGTGAAACTGACGTTGTCCACGGCTTTGAAACCGTGGCTGCCAAAGCGTCCCGGGTATTCGATGGTTAGGTTCTTGGCTTCCACCAGCACTTTGCCGTCCTGGTGCAACCTGCCGCGGGCGCCTTCGGAGGCGGAGTGGCGGCCCAGGTGGGGCACTGCTGCGAGGAGCTTCTTTGTGTACTCCTGACGCGGTTCGGCGAACAGGACTTTGGCGGGGGCTTCTTCCACTACGTCGCCCTGGTACATCACTACGACGCGGTCCGCGAGGTCGGCCACCACGCCCATGTTGTGGGTAATGAGCACGATGGAGGTGCCGTAGTTGTCCCTGAGGTCCCGCAGCAGCTGGAGGATCTCGGCCTGGACTGTGACGTCAAGGGCGGTGGTGGGCTCGTCGGCAACGATCAGGCCCGGATCCAGGGCGAGCGCGGCAGCAATCACCACGCGTTGTTTCTGCCCACCGGAGAACTGGTGCGGGTAGTAGTTGACCCGGGTTTCGGGGTCGGGGATGCCCACTTTGCGGAGGGCCTCGGTGGCGCGTAGTTTTGCTTCCTTGGCGGAGATCCGCCGGCCATCGCTGGCATGGGCCCTGATGCCTTCGGCAATCTGCCAGCCTACGGTGAATACGGGGTTCAATGCGGTGGACGGCTCCTGGAAGACCATGGCGACATCCCGGCCGCGGATCGCGCGCAACGTTGATTTGCTGACGCTGATCACGTTGTTTCCCTTGATCACCACGGCACCTGAGCTGACGGCTGTTTCCGGGAGCAGGCCGAGGATGGTCTTTGCGGTGACCGTCTTGCCGGAACCGGACTCCCCCACGATCGCAACTACCTCGCCTGGGTTCACCTCCAGGCTCACGTCCTTGACGGCGTGGACATCTCCGCCGTCCGTGGCGAAGGTGACCTGGAGCCGGTCGATGGTGAGGACCGGCTGCCCTGTGGGGGCCTGGTCCGAAACATGTCCAAGGTTGGTGGTCATGGCTTACCTGCCTCTGCCGGTGCGGCCGGCGTTCCTGGTGATGCCGGAGTGCCGGCGGCTCCGCCTGCACGCTTGCGTCCGCGGATCCGGGGGTCGTTAAGGTCATTGATGCTCTCGCCTACCAGCGTGAGACCCAGGACCGTGAGTACTATCGCGATACCGGGGAAGACGCCGGTCCACCAGATACCCGAGGAGGTGTCTGCCAGTGCCTTGTTGAGGTCGAATCCCCACTCCGCGGCAGAGGTGGGCTCGATGCCGAAGCCCAGGAAGCCCAGGCCTGCCAGGGTGAGGATCGCCTCAGAGGCATTGAGGGTGAACATGAGCGGCAGTGTCCGGGTGGCGTTCTTGAAAATGTGGCGGGCAATGATGCGCATGCTGGAGGCGCCAAGCACCTTGGCCGATTCAACGAACGGCTCTGCCTTGAGCCTGATCGTCTCCGCGCGGATCACCCGGAAGTACTGCGGCACGAAGACCACCGTGATGGAGAACGCACAGGCGAAGATACCGCCCCAGAAACTGGACTGCCCACGGCTGATGACAATGGAGATGACGATCGCCAGGAGCAGGGTGGGGAAGGCATAGATGGCGTCCGCCACCACAACCAGGATCCGGTCGAGCCATCCGCCGAAGTACCCGCTGAGCAGGCCCAGGGCAACGCCGAGGAACAAAGACATCGCAACGGAGACCACAATGACGGTCACCGCGGTCTGGGAACCCCAGATAACCCGCGACAGGACGTCGTAGCCGCCGACGGTGGTGCCGAGCAGATGCTTGCCGCCGGGCGGTTCCTGTGTGGGGAAGGATCCTGAGGCGTCGCTGAGCTGGGAATAGCCGTAGGGTGCCAGCAATGGCGCAAAGATGCTCGTGAGGATGAACAGTCCGCTCAGGACGACGCCCACAATCAGCATGCCCCGCTGGAGGCCTACGCTTTTCCTCAGGTGTGAGATCACCGGGAGCCGGAAGAACAGCGGCTCCTTGGGCGCGGTGAGTGTTGGGGTGCTCATGGTCAGTACCTCACTCGGGGGTCGATGAGCGCGGCGATGATGTCCACGATGAAGTTGGTGACGGCCACGATGATGGCCAGCAGGACCACGATGCCCTGCACGGCGACGAAGTCGCGGGCGTTCAGGTACTGCACCATCTGGTAGCCGAGTCCCTTCCATTCGAAGGTTGTCTCGGTCAGCACAGCGCCACCGAGCATAAGCGCGATCTGCAGGCCCATGACCGTGATGACGGGGATGAGGGCCGGCTTGTAGGCGTGCTTTGTCACCAGCCGGAACTCGCTCACGCCCCGCGACCGGCCTGCCTCGACGTAGTCCTTGCCGAGGGTGCCGATGACGTTGGTCCGGACCAGGCGCAGGAACACACCTGCCGTGAGGAGGCCCAGGGTCGCTGCGGGGAGGATGGCATGGGAAACGATGTCGCCGAATGCGGTCATGTTGCCGCTGCGCAGGGCGTCCAGCCAGTAGATGCCCGACGGCGCTGCGAGGCTGCCCATGGCCAGTTCAGTCCGGGTGGACGCCCGGCCGGCGACAGGCAACCAACCCAGCCACGTGGAGAATGTGAGCTTCAGCAGGAGGCCGGAAAAGAACGGCGGGGTGGCGTAGCAGAGGATGGCGAAGAAACGCAGCGATGCATCCGCAGCCTTGTCGCGGCGGTAGGCGGCGATGAGGCCGAGCGGGATACCCACCATAAGGGCCACGACGACGGCGTTGAGGCTCAGTTCCAGGGTGGCCGCCCCGAAAGTGGTGAAGACCTCGGTCACAGGCCGCCGGTCCGTAATCGTGGTGCCGAAGTTGCCGGTGATCAGCTGGCCAAGATATTCGAAATACTGCACCAGCACCGGCCGGTCATAACCGGCGTCGTGGATTCTTTGGGCGAGGACGTCCGGGGGAAGCCGGCCGCCTTGTGCCGCCGTGATGGGGTCGCCGATGACCCTCATCAGGAAGAACACAAGCGTGACCAGGATGAAGACTGTGGGGATGATCAGGAAGAACCTGATCACGATGTACCTGCCGAGGCCTCCCCCGCCTTTGCTTTTGCTCTTGGGAGCAAGTATCCCGGGCTCAGCCTCGGGAACTTCTATAACTGTTGTCATTGTTACCTGTATTTCCTGCCCATGGATTGCGCGGGCTTGGCTGATGTGTGCCGGCCACGATGGTGGTCAGCAAGGGAGGCGGGACACTGGATCAGTGGCCCGCCTCCCCCATCGCAGAGTCCGTGGTTACGTGGACATCTGTTACTTGGACACTGTCCCGAGACGGAACTTGAAGGACGGGTCCAGCGTCTTGTCGACGCCGTTCACGCCGCTTCCGACGACGGCCACCTGGGCGCCCTGGAGCAGGGGCAAGGTGGAGATGTCCTTCGCCAGCGCGTTTTGGACGTCCTTGATTGCCGCTTCACGCTTGGTCTTGTCGGCTTCGGTCAGCTGCTTGGAGATGAGGTCGTTGACCGTCGGGTTGTTGTAGTGGTTCTTCAGGAAGCCGCCCTCGGGGAAGAACGGGGTGAGGTAGTTGTCGGCATCGCTGAAGTCCGGGAACCAACCGAACTGGAAGACCGGGTACTCATCTGCACGGCTTGCCTTGCTGTAGGTAACCCATTCGGTGGACTGCAGGTTCACCGTGAAGAGGCCGGACTTTTCCAGCTGCTCTTTGATCATGGCGTACTCATCACCGGAAGATCCGCCGTAGTGGTCTGGGTTGTATTGGAGGTTCAGGGCAACCTTGTCCGTGATTCCGGCATCCGCGAGGACCTTCTTGGCCTTGTCGAGGCTGGGTTTGCCGGCGTCGCCGTAGGCATCCTTGAACGACTCGTTTGCGCCGAGGAAGCCGTTGGGGACGTTGGAGTACAGGGGCAGGTAGGTGCCCTTGTAGACCTGGTCCGCGATGGCCTGGCGGTCCACGAGATTTGCTACGGCCTGGCGGACCGCAAGTGCCTTTGCCGGGTCAGCCCCCGCGGCCTTGGTTCCAAACGGCATGGTGTCAAAGTTGAAGGTGATGTAGCGGATCTCGCCGCCGGGACCGGTCAGCACCTTGACTTTGGAATCCTTGCGGAGGTCATCGATGTCCGTGGCGCTCAGGCTGCGGAAGGCGACATCGATGGCACCCTGCTGGATCTCAAGCTTCAGGTTGGTGGGGCTGGCGTAGTACTTGATGGTGGCGGCATCATTGGCAGGCTTCCCCAGGACGCCCTTGTAATCGGCGAAAGCCTTGAAGCTGATGAGCTCGTTCTTCTTGTAGCTGTCAATGGTGTACTGGCCGTAGAAGGCGTTCGCCTTGATGATCTCGTCATCGGAAAGGATCTTGTCTGCCGGGAAGACCTCGTCATCGACGATCGGGGCGGCAGGGCTGCTCAGGATCTGGCTGAAGGTTTGGTCATTGGCGTTCTTCAGTTTGAACACCACTGTGGTGGCATCGGGGGCGCTGACGCTCTCGATGTTCGTCAGCAGGGATGCCGGACCGGCGGGGTCGTTGATGGCTACCTGGCGGTCAAAGGAGAACTTCACGTCCTTGGAATCCAGGGTGTGGCCGTTGGCCCACTTGAGCCCCGACTTGAGCTTGACCGTGTATTCCGAAGGTGCCGTGAACGACGACGATTCGGCGAGGTCAGGTACCGGTTCCGCGCTGCCGGGCTTGGAGTTGAGCAGGAACGAGTAGATCTGGTTCATCACCATGAATGAACCGTTGTCGTAGGAACCTGCAGGGTCCAATGACGTGACCTTGTCGGTTGTGCCGTAGGCGATGGGGCCTGCGGCGGCCGGAGCGGATGAGGATCCGCCGCCGGAGGGGCCCGTGCATGCCGTTAAGGCGAGTGCGGAGATGCCCGCCAGCGCGATAACGCCGTGCAGGGCCTTCTTGTTCAGTGCCATCTGGTGAACCTTCTGTTCGATGGAATTAGTGCTCCGCCGTGGGATATTTGTGACGGAGCACACTCTTAGTGCCTCGATTCAACCAGACTTCGAAGCCCCCGAACCCCCAAATTCGTGATTTGAGACACAAAATTTACTTTCCAGTAGCTTCCTCCGGGAAGTACGGAGCATTGCCCGAAGGGTGCGGCAGGAATATGGTGTATCCCGGGTGCTCAACCACTGGAACACGCGTCGAAAGTCAGGCTCATGGACAAGGCAGCCCTGTGTGTGGGGATCAACAAGTTCAAGTACCTTCCACAGTCCAGTTGGCTCCAAGGCTGCGTTAACGACGCCGAGGACCTGGCGGCCCTGCTCGGGGACAGCTACGGCTTCCCGGCATCGCAGATCACCGTGTTGAGGGATGCCAAGGCCACCAAGAAGGCAGTTCTGGCCGAGATCAACACTTTGGTGGACGCTGCTGTAGCGGGCACTGTCCAACAGCTCGTTTTCACGTTCTCAAGCCACGGCACACAGATTCCCGACACCAGTGGGGACGAAGAAGACAGCCTCGATGAGGCGTTCGCCTGCTACGACATCAACAACGCCGGTGATGCCTGGGATGCCGGCACGGTCATTTCCGACGACGAACTGGCAGCGGTGTTCGCCCGGCTGCCCGATGGCGTCCTGATGGACGTGGTGCTTGATACTTGCCACAGCGGGACCGGTTTGAAGTCCCTGGACCTGATTCCAGGGCGCCGCCCGCGTTTCCTTCCGGCGCCAACGCCGCGTGCGGTCATGGCCCACGAGGACCTGGAAACACGAACATTGCGCGACCTCGTGAAAACGGCAAAGTTGTCGACTCCCGTCCTCATGGCCGCTTGCAGATCCGACCAAACCGCGGCCGATGCCCTGATGGATGGCCGGTACAATGGGGCGTTCACCTACAACCTGGTCAAGAACCTGCGCAGTGATGGAACCTTGGGCCGCGCCGATTTGCTCAAGCAGGTCAGCAAGGGACTCAAAGCCGGCGGCTTCGACCAGGTAGCGCAGCTGGAGGCGTCAAGGACTGCCCGCAAAGCTGCATGGGGAGCCTGAAAACCAGCGGCTAATCGCCGGTGCCGTGGAACTTGTCCCGCACCCCGGACGAGGCAGCTTCTTCGGCTTCGTGGTGTTCGTCCGAACCGAACAGCTGGCCCTGGCGGTCTCTGTCCATCACTGGCTTGAGCGCGGCGTAGACCAGGCGGCCACCGGCGTCGAACCTCAACAGTCCTCCCCCGCGGACGTCGATGTAGTCCCTCCCGGTCTTGACCCCGAGGCGCACATACGCTTCCCTTCGGCTCATCCGGACAGTCTGGATGAAGGAGGCTCCGATCTCGGAAATGATGAACCCGTCCGGCGAGACACGCTCGGAGGTGCGGACCCGGGTTGAGCTCAGTGGCGTGCGCCGCTCCAAGCGGGCCGCTTCCAGGAGCCGGGGGTTCTCCCAGACGAAGCGCTGCACTTCCTGGGGGTCGGATCCCAGCGCCGAGAGGCGGATGGGGTAGCGAAGGCCCCGGTAGAAGTCCACGCCGCTGATGTTGTTCAAGGAGACCCGGCGGATGCCGATGGCGGAAAACTCCGCCTGAAGTGCTTCGCGGTAGCCGTGGACGTCGTCGGGCACCATGTCGAGGTCGGCAGCGATGATGCCCCGCAGGAGGTCACGCCAGGAAACATCCACCGGCGGCATGTAGGACAGTCCACGGATCACCATCCTGAGGATCCTGGTAGCCACGATCGAGCCCGACTCGGCCAGCTGCTGCAAACTGCGGCCTTCCCCGTAACGGGCGTTCCGTTCGGACCATAGGCGTTGGACCGAGCGGAGCACTGCACCTACCACCACGGCACCGCGCGCGTGGGGCTCAGGCAACACTTGCCATCCTGCGGGCACTGCCCCGACGAACGGTTCGCGCAACGGCCCGCGGGCAAAGAGGTCCCGGGCGAAGTCGAAGAGGGAACGCATGAGGACGGAGTCATCGGTGGGCTGTGCTGGCCCCAACCTCTCGGCTGCGGCTTCGAGTTGGCGGTAGACGACGTCCTTGGAGGAAAACACGGAAAGGATTGCCACGATGTCGGCCAATGCCTCATGCATTGCCAGTTGTTCCATGGTGGCCATCTGGTCGGCCCACGCCGGCCGGTATCCATCCAGGATCGCGTGGGTCACCTCATGGGCAACGATGTCACGGTACAAGGCCGTGGGAACCTTGTACCCCATGCGGTCCACCGAACCGAAGCGGATGATGTTGGTTCCGCGCTCGTAGCCGGTATCGGTGGCCGTCACGAGGTCGCGGGCTTTGAGCACCACCCGCCCCTCGGGATTCCACGGCATGCGCCTGCCGAGCGTGGATTCAAAGATGTCCAAGGTGTTCATGGCCACGCCGTAAACGTGCTGGGCCAGGAAACGGGTGTCGTCCAGGAGTTCGCGCAAGCCCGCTGGCGGAGGTTCAGAAATCAACCGCCAGGGATCGCCCTGCTGCGTCAGGGTTACCGGCGAGACAGTGGTCCCCCGCCATTTCCGGATGTGGATCGCATAGCGGTGGCCGGTGGGACCGCGCCGCAACCGTTCAACGGGAATGCGGACCTGCGCCGTCAGGGGTGGCCCACCGCCTGCGCCGATTGGACCCTCGGCGAGGATCGTCACCGAGACCATTTGCCCGGCTTTGATATCTCCCGGGCCCTTCTTTGGAAATGCCACAGTCATCGCCACCCCGAGTGCGGACCCCACACACCGCAGCGGAAGCGCTGCTTAGCCCAGTATGGAGGTGGCTGATGACGGAGGCAATGGCTCCTAGAGGGCTACCCGCTGAAGTGAGCGCGCGGCGTCGATGGTTGCCTGTCCCAAAACCCGGCTGCCCTGGTAGAGGACGACGGTCTGGCCGGGGGCCACACCGCGCAACGGATCCTTCAAAGTAACCACCAGCTGCGCCCGTTCCACGCCGGACTCGTCCTCGACCGCTTCGACGCGGGCGACTGCCGGCACGGGATCGCCGTGGGCACGGACCTGGGCGTAGCAATCGAATTCTTCACCCGTGGCAACTTCGGAGATGGGCAGACCGGCCCAGGAAACCTTGATGCCGCGGATCTCATCGATCGCCAGGAGGGCTTCAGGACCCACGACCACTTTGTTTTCCTTCGGGCGGATCTCAAGGACGAACCGGGGCTTGCCATCGGCGGCAGGAGTTCCCAGCTTGAGGCCACGCCGCTGCCCCACAGTGAAGGCGTTGGCTCCCGGGTGCTCGCCGACCTTGGCGCCGGTCTCATCGACGATGTCGCCGGTGGTCATTTCGATCTTTTCTGCCAGCCAACCCCGGGTGTCGCCGTCGGAGATGAAGCAGATGTCGTGGCTGTCAGGCTTGTTCGCCACTGACAGGCCACGCCGCTCTGCCTCTGCGCGGACCTCGGCCTTGGAAGGGGTGTCCGCCAGGGGGAACATGGAGTGCTTGAGCTGCTCGTGGGTCAGGACGCCCAGGACGTAACTCTGGTCCTTGGCCCAGTCGGCAGCGCGGTGGAGTTCAGGGTTACCGTCGGCATCCTCGATGACCTTGGCGTAGTGCCCCGTGCAGACGGCGTCGAAGCCAAGCGCTATGGCCTTTTCGAGCAAGGCGGCAAACTTGATGCGCTCGTTGCAGCGCATGCAGGGGTTGGGCGTCCGACCGGCGGCGTATTCGTCGATGAAGTCCTGGACGACGTCTTCCTTGAAACGCTCGGAGAAGTCCCATACGTAGTACGGAATTCCGAGGACGTCGCAGGCACGCCATGCATCACGGGAGTCCTCGATGGTGCAGCAACCCCGGCTTCCGGTGCGCAGGGTCCCCGGCATACGGGACAGCGCGAGGTGGACCCCCACGACGTCGTGCCCGGCCTCGACGGCCCGGGCGGCGGCAACGGCGGAGTCCACTCCGCCGCTCATTGCTGCAAGTACTCGCATGCTGGCTTTCTGTAAAAGGGATTGGCACCCATCGGCTCCTGATGGCCCCGGGTCGCCCATCCATTCTAGCGTGCGATACCACGCCCGCGGGAAATCCCCTTGACGGACCCACCGGAGGCTTCTAAAGTCAAAGATATTGCTTTTAGAATCGAGTGGACATGGCACACGAAGCAATCGTCATTGTCGGCGGCGGACTGGCAGGCGCCACTGCCGCCAAGACCCTCCGGACCGAAGGGTACGCAGGAGCGCTCACGCTCCTGGGGGCTGAAGCGCGGACCCCCTACATACGGCCTCCCCTTTCGAAGGAGTTCCTCCTGGGAAAAGCCGACGAAGAATCCGTGGAGGTGGTCCCCGGGGATTGGTACCGGGAGAACGACGTCGAACTCCTCCTTGGCGCCACGGCCACCGGATTCGATCCCGGCAGCCACACCGTCACGCTGGCCGACGACCGGACGCTTCAGTACGGCAAACTGCTGCTTGCCACGGGAGCCCAGCCCCGCAGGATTCCCCTGCCCGGGGCGGACCTGGACGGCGTCATGACATTCAGGACCTTCCAGGACAGTCTGAAGCTCAGGTCGCTCCTGGCCGACGGGGGCCGCAAGGTGGTCATGGTCGGATCCGGTTGGATCGGCATGGAACTCGCTGCCGCTGCGCGCAGCTATGGAAACGACGTGACCCTGCTCGGCCTCGAAGAAATCCCGCTGAGTGTGGCCATCGGACCCGAGCTTGGCAGTTACTTCCGGCGGGTGCATGAAGAACAGGGCGTCAACTTCCGCTTGCCCGCGAGCGCGGCCGCCATTGAAGGCCGGGAGGGGCGGGCCACAGCGGTCCGTACCGATTCCGGCGAAACCCTGCCCGCCGACGTCGTCATCATCGCAGTGGGCGTTGTCCCGGATACGGCGCTGGCAGAGGCCGCTGGCTTGGAACTGCGCAACGGGATCCTGGTGGATGCCGGCCTGCGCACCAGTGCCCCGGATGTCTTGGCGGCCGGGGATGCAGCCAACGCCTTGCACCCCTTTACCGGCGGGCACCATCGCAGCGAACATTGGGCCAATGCGCTCAACGGCGGGAAAGTGGCGGCCAAGTCCATGCTGGGGCAGGATGCCGTGTTGGATGTGGTGCCGTACTTCTACACGGACCAATTCACCGTCAGCATGGAGTATTCCGGCTACCCGTCGCTGGCTTCAGGGGCATCGCCAGTGATCCGCGGCTCCATGGAGGAGGGCAGTTTCATCGCCTTTTGGCTACAGCAGGACAGGGTTGTTGCGGGAATGAGCATCAATCAGCGGCGCGTCCACAAACCCATCAAGGCGCTCATTTCCGGTCGCGTCGCAGTGGATGCCGGCCGCCTCACTGACCCTGAGGTGCCACTGGAAGAACTGCTGCCAGAGGCCAACCAGCCATAGAGGCAGGCTACGCGATACCCCGCCGGGCAACAGTTGCCGCGGTCTGGATGGAGGATTCATGCCCTGCCATGCCGGCCTGCCGTGCCCTGGCACAGGCGTCGGGAAGTGCTTTCAGAAGGGCATCGACGTCAGCCTGGGTGGAGGTATGGCCGAGAGTGAAGCGTTGGGCACCACGTGCCGTGTCCTCATCAAGTCCCATCGCCAGCAGCACGTGGGAAGGCCGCGGCACTCCCGCCGTACACGCCGAGCCGGTTGATGATTCGACACCGGCCAGATCCAGCAGGAACAGCAAGGAGTCCCCTTCGCAGCCGCCGAAGGTGAAGTGCGCGTTGCCGGGAAGCCGCCGCTCACCCCGGGCTCCCCGCAGGACAGCATCAGGAATTTCTTCAAGGACTCCATTGATCAGTTGTTCCCGCAAGGCGGTCAGTCTTTCCCGCTCTTCGGGCAGCTTCGCTGTGACGGCTTCTGCGGCTGCCGCGAACGCTGCAACGGCAGGCGTATCCAGCGTTCCAGAGCGGACATCCCGTTCCTGTCCGCCGCCGTGCTGGACGGGGGTCAGCTTGACCGCCCGGCCGAGGAAGAGCGCACCAACGCCCACGGGACCGCCGAGCTTGTGCCCGGAAACGGACATGGCAGCGAGGCCGGAGGCACGGAAATCGACGGGTACGGACCCGAAGGCCTGCACGGCATCGGAGTGCACCGGAATGCCGTGCGGCTTGGCCAGTTCCACGATCTCTGTCACGGGCTGGATGGTGCCGACCTCGTTGTTGGCCCACATCACTGTTATCAGGGCGATCGCCTCGGGATCGCGCGCAATCTCGGCTTCAACGACGTCGAGCCGGACAGCACCTTCGCTGTCCACCGGAAGCCAGGTGACGTCCGCGCCTTCGTGGCGCTCGAGCCATTCGACGGTGTCCATGACCGCATGATGCTCGACGGCGGAACAGAGGATCCGGTTCCGGCGCGGGTTTTCGTCGCGGCGGGCCCAGTAGAGACCCTTGACGGCCAGGTTGTCAGCTTCTGTTCCTCCCGAAGTGAAGATGACTTCCGAGGGATGGGCACCTGCCGCGGCAGCCAGGGTTTCACGGGCGTCTTCGACGGCCCGCCGGGCCCGCCTGCCGGCGCCGTGCAAGGATGACGGGTTCCCGGTCTTCGCCAGCTCGCGTGTCATCACGGCAAGCGCTGCACCCGAAAGGGGCGTCGTAGCGGCGTGGTCAAGGTATACAGGCACCTTGCCATTCTACCGACGCCTGAGGCTCAGGACTCAGTGGCCTCCTGCACAGGGCTGATACGTGCACAACAGTGTCCCCTGCCCGGGTCAGGCACCACACATTCTTCCGGTGAACCGGAGGCTGAAGCCATACCCTGAAGGAAAGCCCCGTTCATGGCGCAGACGACGTCCTCGTGCTCTTGCGACAACCGGTGGAACGGGCAGTTGCTTAGACGGTACCCGCCGGAGTCATCTGCTGACGGCACGTACCCGAGGTCGCGCAATGCGCCGGGAAGGTCTCCAGGCTTTCCGGACTCCCGCCCCTTGCCACGGGCAACCTCAACCAAGGCCGCAGCCACCGGGATGTCCTCTGCCGTGGAGCGCGATATTGCCTCGGCCATGAGGTGGCCGGCGAGGTCGTAGTTCCGTTCGGGGATGGAGGCAGCTACTTCCTGGACATCGGGGCTGTAGAGCTTCGCCGGCCGGCCCGAGCCGGGGCCCGCCTTGTGGGCGGGTTTCCTGAATTCCACCCTCAGGATTCCCTCCCGGACCAAGCGGTCCAGGTGGAAGGATGCCGTGCTTCGCGGAAGGTCCATGGCAGCCGCGGCCTCATCCCGCCCCACCGGTTCGCGGGCCGCAAGGACGTACTCGAAAAGCCTGCGTCGGTGTTCGTCGCCCAGGGAGGCCACAGCCGCAATTTTTCGGGTCCAGGCAAGACTGGATGCGCTCATGCCCACAGGATATCTCTAAAAACAAGTTCCTTTGCTTTAGTGGCCTCTGGATCCGCGTCCAACGTTCAGGACGGTGGAATCACCGCGAGTTTCGCTTGGACATCAGCCCGGGCCGCGGCCAGGGCAGCGTCACTCGGGCAAGCCAAGGAAATATAGACCGAAGACGCGGGAGCACTGAACAGCCTGGCGAAGACCACCAGCGGTTTGCTGCCGGCAGACGCGGAAGACTCGAGGGACAGGAACTCCACGCTGTGCCCGGGCTTGTCCGAGTCCTGGCCCCACGGCAACGACGCCGGCTTCAGCGTCTCCACGTCGATTCCCGCATTCAGGTAATGAAAGAGTGCTTTGGTGGAGGCAGCATCATCACCCGCGACAACCAGCGGACCCTGATTGACGCTGACACGGGCAGCCAGGGTGCACCCGTCCGTTTTCTTGTACAGGACCTCGCCCTGCAAACCGGAGTGCACCAAAGCCCAACCCGGCACTTCTTCCAACTTGCCCGCAACTGTCACGGGATCGCCGGGGGCCAGGGTGCTGCCGGCAGTCAGCGGCAGGTCCTTAGCGGCCACGGCTTGGGCATCATGCCCAGGGGTGATGGTGGGGGTTGCGAGGGTTGATTCCGACGGCGAGGGCTTGGGCGCCGTCGGGTCAGGAACGTTGACGCTGCAGGCAGCCAGCACGAAACCAACGGTTCCCAACGCAGCGGCCCCTGCCAACCGCCGTCGAGCGCTTAACGCCACTTGCTACTCCCCACTTCGTGTTCTGCCGCCTGCCGGGACTGAGTCTAGCGGCACGCAACTGGACCTCGGGCCAGGCGAAGCCCCTATGCAAGCACCCGAAGGACCAGCGGCAGGACATCGACATCCAGAGGAAGCGGTGCGATGCGTTCTCCATCGGCGTAGGCCACCACGCCCTCCGCTTCCAACCGCACAGTGCGGACCCGTCGGATCTCCACCTCCGGCCTGCCGGTGTGCTTTCCCGCAAAGACCTTCGGAAAGATGGACAGGAACCTCAACCGCGACAACGGCTTCACCACAAAAAGATCCAGCCAACCGTCATCCGGCAAGGCATCCGGGGTGATGCGCATGCCACCACCGATTGATTGCCCGTTCGCGACCGAAATCAGCAGCGCGCGCTGGGTCCACCTCACGTCGTCGGCAACCACCCTGTATTCAGTACGCCGAAAGGAACCAAGCTCCCGCAGCATCGCCAGGTTGTACCGACTCTTTCCCCGTGGCCAACGCCAGGAGTTGGCCCGCTCGTTGACAGCGGCATCGAATCCAGCTGACAGCACCCCCGCGAAGTAGGTGATGCGCCCGCCCGCCCTGACCCTGCCGACGTCGATCCTCCGCCCGCCAGCGTGCAATGCGTCGAGAATCCGATGGCAAGCTTCAGCTGGCCTGTTCAACGGAAGTCCCAGCAGCCTCGCCACATCGTTGCCTGTGCCAGTGGGGATGATGCCAAGCGGCACGTCCAGCCCGGCGAGCGCATTCACACCCAAATGGACCATGCCGTCGCCACCGGCCACCACCAGCGCGTCCACCGTACCGGCGGACAGGGCCTCCCGCACCAGCGCCTCCAGCGATTCATAGTCATCAGCTTCAAGGACGACGACGACCCAACCGGCGGCGCGAAACCAGCCGGCGGCCCTGTCCCCCTCTCCCTGGGAACGGCCGAACGAGGCCGCAGGGTTGATGGCCAGCAGCATCTTGCCCTGCGCGTGGAGGGCCCGTGGATGTTCCGGAGGATTCACAGCCCGAATTATGCCAGTCGGGAACCACGTGCCCGGGTGTCTGCGTTCACATAGTGGCTGGATAAACTTGCCAATACCGCCCTGATAGGGGCGGCCGTCATTTTAGAGAAGGGCCCGTGCTTGGCCGAGGGCAGCAGTTCGCACTATCAGGTTCTCCGTGTCGCCGTCACCGCGACGGACAAGGAGATCAAAGTGGCCTACCGCAAGGCTGCCCGGAAAGCACATCCCGATCACGGCGGCGAGGCCGAGATGTTCCGGCGCGTGACCCTCGCGTACGAAACACTCATCGATCCCCAGCGCCGGGCCGAATACGACCGGCGGTACGCCACCGGAGCCACCGGACGCACCCAGGCACGCCCAGGCGACTACACCGGAGCGGCCGCGCCGCCACCGTCAGCGACAACCAACGTCAAGCGACCGCAAACGCAACGCAACACCGCCGGGGATCCGCCGGTCTACGTTCCTGCTTTTGACGACCCCAACGAAGTGCCGCTGATCCCGAAGGCGGAGGCGGCCATGCAAGTCCACGGGCTTCCCCGCAAACGCGGAATCTTCGGGGCTGAGGCCCGGATCCAACGCGAAATGCGCACAGTCCAACTCATCAGCCGCCAAATCCTTCCCGCCATACCGGCCGCCCGGCTGATCAACGGCCTGCGCTCGCCGTCGGACAACAACCACATCGACCACGCGGTCCTGTCCGGTTACAGGCTGGCCTTGGTCGGTTCCATGCTGCTGCCCAAAGGCGCGTACGCCTGGGATGGCCACTCACTGCGCCATGGCGGCCGTTCGGTCGCTCCCCCGCAACTGGCCCACATTGTCCGCCACATGCAGGAGATCTTCCCGGAGCTGAACGTCACCGGCTGGGTAGTCCTGCACGGACCGGACGGCAACCTGCATGAACCCGTCATCGACCAGTACGGAAAGGGCAATGCGGGCAGCGCCGTTGAAATCGTCAACGGCGCCGGGCTCGTCCGGGGCCTCAAGCAATTCCTCAGTTCAGGACCCGCGCCCAACACGGTGGTGGTACCGGTGCTGGCCAGGCTGCTTCGGGGCATGCACTAGTCGGCACGGTCCTGGTCGGACGCCCAACACGCGGCTGACTAAGATGGGACGGTGTTCCGCATCCTTTTCCACACTCCAGAAATCCCGGGCAATACCGGCAACGCCATCCGCCTCGCCGCCATCACGGGCGCCGAGCTGCACCTGGTGGAGCCCCTTGGTTTCGATTTCTCCGACGCCAAGCTGCGCCGGGCCGGCCTTGATTATCACGACCTCGCCGTGGTGACAGTGCACAAAGACATCGAGGTTGCCTGGGAAGCCCTGCAACCGGAAAGGGTCTTTGCCTACACCTCCGACGGCGAGACGTCCTACACGGATATCGAATACCGCCCAGGCGATGTCCTGATGTTCGGACCGGAATCCGTGGGCCTTCCCCAGTGGCTGAAGCAGGACCCGCACGTCACCGCACGCGTGCGCCTCCCCATGAGGCCATCCCTGCGCTCGCTCAACCTCGCAAATGCCGCTTCGATCGCGGTGTTCGAAGCCTGGCGGCAGAACGGGTTCGCCGGCGCCAAACTGTAACCCATCCACGGCAGTCGCAGCACCGAATGACTTATGCAGGGACAACCCCGCACAGGACATTCTTGGAGGGAGCCTCCGTGAGCGCGTTGCAGACCAGGGCCACGACGACACGCGGCCATTCCGCCGCGCTGGCGACGCCGACCCCCGCTGCTGACGGTTTCAAACGGGACAACATATGCTGGACAGTAATGGACACCCCCAACAACCCCGGCCCCCCGGTCTTCGAAGCCACCGGCACTGCCCGCGACCTCAACACGCAGTTGACCAGCCTGCTGGAACTCATGGCAGCAGGAGACCAGCAGGCGTTTGCCGAATTCTACGCACTGACCTCCCGGCGCGTCTTTGGCATGGCCAGGCGCGTACTCATTGATCCCGATCTCAGTGAGGATGCCACCCAGGAGGTCTACATCCAGGTCTGGCAAGGCGCAGCAAACTTTGATCGGGCCGCTGGAACTCCTTTGGCTTGGCTCATGACCATTGCACATCGCCGGGCCATTGACCGGGTCCGGGCAGTCCAGGCCGCAACCGACCGGGAAGCCAGGTACGGTGCCGCGAGCCAGGACCTGGACCGGGACCTCGTTGCGGAGGAAGCAGATACCAACCTGGAGGCCGAGGCAGTGAGCCGCTGCCTTGGTACCCTGACGGACACCCAGCGTGAATCCGTCCGCCTGGCCTACTACGGTGGCCTCACCTACCGTGAAGTGGCTGAACACCTTGGCGCCGCAGTCCCAACCATCAAGTCGCGCATCCGCGATGGCCTGCTGCGCCTGAAGACCTGCCTGGGGGTGGGCTGACATGACTGAAAACACCGGTGGAGGCTTTATCCGCAGAATGTTTGCCAACGACATCGCCACAGACCTGGCTGAGGGCCGGATCCTTGAGCTGGCCGAAATCTATGCCTTGGACGCGCTCAGTGACGAAGAACGCGGCTTGATCGACCAGTACGTCAAGGATGCTCCTGAAGGCCCGGAATTCCTGGAACGGGTGCGCGCGGCACGCGAGACATTGGCCGTGAGCTTCACCGCCGAGGAGGAACCTCCGGCAGGCCTTTTCGACAACATCATGGAACGCATCACCAAGGAGACGGCCGCCCCGGCTGCAGCAGATCCGGCCGCACCGGCGGCGGAGGCTGCCGCCGTCGATGAGCTCGCGGCGGCCAGGGCCAAACGCGAAGAGCGTCGGCAGTCCGGCGCGCGCCGCTGGATCATCGGCGCCGCAGCGGCAGCCGTCATTGCCCTTGGTGGCATTGGCGTGGGTGCCTACGTTGCGGAGCAGAACGATCCCGTCAACCAGGTACTCCAGGCCCAGGACGTGCAGAAGCAGTCAGCGTCCGTTCCCGGCGGCGGTACTGCCACGATTTCCGCATCATCGGCCAAGGATTCGTTCGTGGTCCTGATGGACGGCGTTGCACCTGCCCCGGAAGGCAAGGTCTACCAGCTGTGGACGCTGCCCAAGGACGGCTCAGCGCCGGTTCCCCAAGGCACCATGGACGCCCAGACCCTGTCCAAGCCGGCCGTGGTGAAGGGCTTGTCGTCGGCCTCGTCGGTGGCCATAACGGTTGAACCGGCAGGCGGATCACGTGCCCCGACCACCGCGCCGGTGCTGGTGGTGCCCCTCAGCGCCTAAGCGGCGAGGATTAACGCACGACGGCGGCCGTCCCACTTGTGGGGACGGCCGCCGTCTTCGTGTGTCAAGCGGTTCCTGCAGCTACAACACGAGCGACAGGAGCATGACGAAACCGAAGCCGACCACGGAAATCAGAGTCTCCATCACGGACCAGGTCTTGAAGGTCTGACCCACCGTGAGTCCGAACAACTCCTTGACCAGCCAGAAGCCGGCATCGTTGACATGCGAGAGGAACAACGACCCCGCACCGATGGCCAGCGCCAGCAACGCGGCATGCGTCGGGCTGAGGCTGCTGGCAAGGGGCGCCACGATACCCGCTGCGGTCACCGTTGCGACCGTGGCCGAGCCAGTGGCCAAGCGCAGTGCTACGGCCACGATGAAGCCCAGCACGAGGACGGACATGTTGGCACCTTCAGCCCACTTCTTCACGGCGTCGCCCACGCCGGCGCCGATCAGCGTCTGCTTAAAGCCACCGCCGGCACCCACAATCAGCAGGATGGCCGCGATCGGGCCGAGGCTTTCACCCAGCTTGGACGTGATCTTGCTGCCCGTGAAGCCCACCGCATACCCGAAGGTCACGATGGCCACCAGTACAGCGAGCGTCATGGCCACCAATGGCTGGCCGACGAAGTCGAAGAAGATCCGGATTCCGGGCGCACTTTCGGCGTTTGGCCAGATGATGCCGCCCAGGGCTTTCAGCAGCATCAGGACGACGGGGAAGATGATGGTCAGAAGCGTGACCACGAACGACGGTTGACGCTTGACCTCGCTGAGGTCCGCCGAATGGCGGGTGTCGATGCCACCGGCTACGGCGGGGGCATCAACGGGAACCCATCGGGCTGCCAGCCTCGAAAACAGCGGGCCACAAATGATGACCGTCGGGATTGCCACCAGGATGCCCAAACCGAGGGTTGTTCCCAGTTCGGCCTTGACTGCACTGATGGCGATCAACGGTCCCGGGTGCGGGGGCACCAGTCCGTGGAGCACGGAGAGGCCGGCCAGCGCCGGGATTGCGATCCGCATGAGCTTCATCTTGGATCTCTGCGTCACCAACACGATGACCGGGAGCAGCAGCACGAGTCCGATTTCGAAGAACATCGGCAAGCCGATGATGACGGCCACCAGGGTGATCATCCAGACCAGTTTGTTGCCGCTCGCTTTGGCCAACAGGGTGTCGACCACCCGGTTGGCCCCACCGGAGTCCGCAAGCAGCTTTCCCAGCATGGCACCGAGGGCGATCAGGAGACCAACCTCTTTGAGGACGCCTCCCACACCGTCTTCGAAGTTGGTGATGACTTTGCCCAATTCAACGCCGGAAGCCAATCCAACGAAAGCGGAGCCAAGGACCAGGGCCAGGAACGGGTGGAGCTTCAGCTTGGCGATGAGGACAACGATCAGGGCGATGCCCAACGCTGCCACTACCAGGAGCTGGGTATCGTGCCCGGACCATTCCTGAACTTCCGCGGCCGCCTGCAGGGCGATCACAGGGTGCCTGTCTCTACGTCCCCAGCCACCGGGCGGAGTCCGAGGCGTTCAATGACCTCGTCCGCTTCTTCTGCCGGTGATGCCGAAACGCAGAGGGAAATGTAGTTCTCGTCTTCGGTGGGTTCTTCCAGCGCTTCGAATTGCGATTCGAGCAGGGACGGCGGCATGAAGTGGCCGTGCCTGGAGGCAAGACGGTCGGAGATTTTGTCCTTACTGCCTTGCAGGAACACAAAGACGACGCCTTCGGCACGGAGCACGTCACGGTATTTCTTCTTCAGGGCAGAGCACGTGATGATCGCGGGCACGCCGGCGTCGACGTGTTCCCGGATCCAGCCGGAGATGATCTCAAGCCAGGGCCAGCGGTCCTCATCAGTGAGCGCCTGCCCGGAGTGCATCTTGGCCACGTTCGCTTCAGGGTGCAGATCGTCGCCTTCGGCCAGATCCCATCCCAGTTTGCCGGCCAGCACGCCTGCCACGGTGGACTTCCCTGAGCCGGAGACTCCCATAATCACCAGCACGGGTTGTTGCGCAGTCTTCGCCATCAAAGTCTGCCTTCCTCAAATAAATATGATTTAACCGAGGTCAAGCATATGACACGCGTTACATGAGGGCAACGTCAGAAACCGGCGATGGTGCTGGAGCCGTTCACGGAAACCACGTGGAAGGCCTCCGCGCTGGCTCCTGCGGGGAGTCCACCGCGCTCTCCATTGGCCAGCATCAGGCCACGGACCACCCGTTCCATGCCTGCCACATCGGGGTGTTGGCTGGCGTGGACCCGGATGGCCTCGAGCTTGGCTTCGACGTGCCCGGACACGTCAACGAAGTGGTTTTCCCTGGCCTCCGGGCTGGAGATGAACCACAGCCACGGCAGCTTGTAGGCTTCAAGGCCCGCTTCGGCCAGCTCAGGGTAGGCAAACGGGTTTTCCACGGCAGGATAAACAGCCCGGGTCACGGCCTCCCCCGCGGCCAAGTGGTCCGGGTGGCTCTTCTGGAGCCGGTCCCAATTGCGCTCCGGGTGCATGGTGAGCACGATGTCCGGACGAATTTCACGGATGAGTTTGACCACCTGCCGGATGACGCCGTGTGACGGTTCCAGGTATCCGTCGCGCTCGTGGAGGTAATGGATGTCTGTGACGCCAACCAGTGCGGCTGCGCGCTGCTGCTCTTCTGCGCGGAGCTCAATGATCCTGGCACGGTCCGCGGGGTCAAAGCCGCCTGCATCGCCGTCGGTCATGATGCAGTAGCTGACCTGGACGCCGGCCGCGGTCCACGCCGCGATGGTCCCAGCGGCACCGAAGTCTATGTCGTCCGGGTGGGCGGTAAAACAAAGCACCCGCTCAACGCGCTCCGTGGAGGCATCGAACGGGCTCTTTGTCGACGTATCGTCGGTGGACAAGATCAGCCTTTCCGCTTCTTGATTTCGGCCGTGGCCTGCGGGATGACCTTGAACAGGTCACCGATGATGCCGTAGTCAGCGATTTCGAACACCGGCGACTCAGCGTCCTTGTTGACAGCGACGATCACCTTGGACGTCTGCATGCCGGCCTTCTGCTGGATGGCACCGGAGATACCAGCGGAGATGTACAACTGCGGCGATACCGTGACACCGGTCTGGCCGACCTGGGCATCGTGGCCGATCCAGCCGGCGTCGGTAGCAGCGCGGGATGCGCCCACCGCGGCACCGAGGGCATCGGCAAGCTCTTCCAAAGGACCAAAGTCGCCATCGACGCCACGGCCGCCGGCCACGACAATCCGGGCTTCGCTGAGGTCCGGGCGGCCGCTCACCGGCTTCTCGGCCCGCGCGGTGATACGGGCGGAACCAGCAACGGCATCAGCCGGAACATCAACTGTGGCGGTTGACGGAACACCCGCATCTCCGGACGGCGCGGGTTCGACGTTGTTGGCCTTGACCGAAAGGACGGTCACGGCAGTGGTCGCCTTCGCCGAGGTGTTGTAGGAGCCGGCAAGAACCGACTTGTGGGCAGTCCCATCGGCCTCCACCCCTACGACGTCGGTGATGACGCCGGCGTTCAGCTTGATCCCGAGCCTGCCCGCGATTTCCTTGCCCTCAGGCGAGTTGTCGAGCAGAACCGTCGTGGCGCCGGACTCTGCCGCAGCCGCGGCAAGATAGGCAGCCTTCGGACCTACCAGATAGTTCTCAAGGTCGTCCGTCGACGGGCGGTAGACCGTCGTGGCGCCGTAGGCACCCAAGGTGGCGGCGACGTCGTCGTTCAACTCGCCGGTGAAAGCGACGGCGGTCTCCCCCAGCGAGCGGGCGATAGTGAGAAGCTCCAGGCTGCTCTTCTTCAGAGCGGCGCCCGGGTTATCAATGAAAACAAGTGCATTTGCCATGGTTGGAGTCCCCTTTAGAGCAGCTTCTGGGCGGCGAGGAAATCGACCAGCTTGATGCCGGCGTCGCCTTCGTCGGTAATGATGATGCCGGCCGTGCGCGGCGGCCGCGCTTCGGCGGACTCCACCACGGTCCATGATCCGGCCAAGCCCACCTGCGAGGCATCCACCCCGATGTCGGAGAGGGTAAGGGACGTGATCTTCTTCTTCTTGGCTGCCAGGATTCCCTTGAAGTTGGGATAGCGCGGCTCGTTGATCTGGTCGGTGACCGAAACAACTGCGGGCAGCGGCGCCTCCACCGTCTCCGAGTACGGGCCTGCGTCCCGACGTGCCGTCACCTGGCCACCGGCCACCTCAAGGCTGGAAGCAAAGGTCACCTGCGGGAGGGACAAGCGCTCGGCCAGCTGGGCCGGAATCAGGGACGTCTCGCCATCGGTGGACGCCATGCCCGTCAGGACCAGGTCCACGGGGCGGCCGTCGGCGGAAAGGTGGCGGATCGCGGCGGCGAGTGCCAACGAAGTAGCAGCAGCATCAGAGCCAGCCAGAGCGTCATCGCTGAGGTGGACTCCCGAGTATGCGCCGATCTGCAGCGACTTCTTGACCGCGTTGACGGCCCCGGACGGTCCCATGCTCAGGGCAATAACCTCGTTGCCCGCCTTCGCACCTCCGCGTTCCTCCGCCAACTGCAGCGCAGCCTCAAGGGCATACTCGTCCAGTTCGGACAAGATGCTTTCTTCACGATCGGTCGTGTTGGCAGGGCCCGTGATGTGCCGGTCGAACTGCGCGTCCGGGACGTGCTTGACCAGAACGACAATCTTCAATGTCTCTTCCACTGTCTTCGAAGCAGCCTTCCATGCTTGTGGACGGCCAACCGCAACAGCGTGGCCGTGAATTGCCCAGCGCGTGGGCTCGTCCTAGCTAAGCATATTGCCCGCAGAAAACCACTCCCAGCGTTAACGCCTGTTGCGCTTGCGCGAACCAAGCCGGGACGCACGACGGCGACCCTCACCTCATAGGTGACGGCCGCCGTCGTGGTTTGGTCCGTGGTTCTACTGCTGGGCGGCGTCGAGGGTTACCTCGATTTCCTGGCTCTGGCCACCACGCTGGATGGTCACCTTCACCTTGGCACCTGCAGGCTGCTCCCGGACCGCTGCGGTCAACTGGTTGGGATCGCTGACAGCGTAGTCGCCGAACTTGGTGACGACGTCGCCCACCTTGATGCCGGCTTTGGCTGCGGCTGAACCGGAGGTCACCGAGGCGACCTCGGCTCCTACAGAGAATCCGGAGTCACTGTTGGTGCCGGACTTGGCCCGGACCGAGACACCGAACTGCCCGTGGCTGGCCTTGCCGGAGTCGATAATCTCCTGCGCAACCCGCTTCGCGTGGTTGATCGGGATGCTGAAACCAACACCGATATTGCCGCTTGACGAGTCAGAGGTGCCGCTGCCGGCGGAGGCGATGGCGACGTTGACGCCGATGATCTCGCCCTTGCTGTTGACCAAGGCACCGCCCGAGTTACCGGGGTTAATGGCCGCGTCAGTCTGGATGACGTTGATGGCTATGGAGCCTTCATTGGCAGAACGCTGGTTCTGGCCGCCGTTCGGGGGCGCGAATTCAAAGCCTTGGTCACCGCCCTGGGAACTGTCGGTACCCTCCTTCGGCGCTGCCGACGAAGCAACGCTGATGGTCCGGTTCAGCGTGGAGACGATGCCGTCCGTCACCGTTCCGGTCAGGCCCAGCGGTGAACCGATGGCGACGGCGGTGTCCCCCACGTTGATCTTGGAGGAGTCACCCAGGGTGGCGGGCACCAGGCCCGAAGCATCGCTGACCTTGATGACAGCGAGGTCGGACAGCGGATCTGTTCCGACAACCGTTGCCTTTAGGACCTTGCCGTCGTTCGTACGGACTTCAATGGCGGCATTGGACGTGGCGCCATCCAAGGTCACCACGTGGGTGTTGGTCAGGATATGGCCTTGGTCATCCAGGATGATGCCGGAACCCGTTCCGCCTTCGTTTCCACTGGTTGCCTTGATGGTCACCACGCTCGGCGAGGCTTTGGCAGCCGCTGCCGTGATCACGTTGACGTCGTCCTTGTTGTTCACAATGACGGTGCTGGACTGTCCACCAGTGGATGCTGCCGGCGCCGGGTTGTCCCACAATGCGTTGCTGCCTGCCACGACTCCGCCGCCGATCAGGCCCGCTGCGAGCATGCTGGCCACCAGCGTGCCCACACCAAAGGCGGGCTTGCGCTTGGTGGCTACCGTCGAATGGCTTGCCGCCTGCGCTCCGGGGGTGTGCTGGCTCTGCGTCGAGTGGAACTGGGCGCCGGGGTTGTTGCCCTGCTGGTTCGCGGCGCCGCCGTAGAAGGGCTGGTGCTGCGGGTAGCCGGGGCGCTGGGCCGGGTCGTGCTGCTGGTTGCCGTAGTAGGACGGCTGGGACTGTGCTTGTGGCTGCGTGTGCGCCTGCGGCTGGGTCTGTGTTTGTGGCTGGTAAGCCGGCAAGGGAGTAGTGGGCTGCGCCGGCGTAGCAGGCTGCGCCGCGGTCTCGTCGCCCTGCTTCTGACCTGAGTTCCAGGCGGGCTGCTGCGGCTGCTGTGAGTCATCGCTGTGCCGGGAGGCATCATTGTGCTGGCCGGATGTCGCATGGGGCTGGGATGGCTCCCGGTTTTCCGGTGCACTGCCCTGCGCTGGGTTCTCCGTCATGGGTCTTCCTTTCGTCCTCGTCCTTACTAACTATGTACCCAGTAACTGGAACAAAATCGGACGTTCGCTGGGAGCTTCCTGAAAGCGGTAAGCGCGGCGCATAACGTCGGCCCGGAACCCCTCAACGACACAACAAACGATGTTTCTCCTATATTTCGCTGGTGGCATATTCACCCCTGTGGACGGGTCCTGGGGTGCACCATAGAATCAAGAGGAATTGCCACAGCGACCTGCGGCTTTACACCATGCGTGGGGGCGCTGAGCATTCTGTGACGATTGGTACGCCTTGTTCCAGTCGCAGACGTGCTGAAGGGTTGCACATGCGGTCAATAGTTAAACGCGTACTCGCTGTCATTGGCGTGGCTGGATTGTTGGCCCTCCCGGCCGGCGCGGCTTGGGCGGAGAGCCCCGTGACACTCGACCCCACCACAAAAATCGTGGACTCCGCGGGCGTTCTTGGCGGCGACAAGGCCAAAGTCGAAGAAGCCATCCAGAAGCTCGGCAAGGACCATGCGATGACCTTGCACGCTGTCTTCGTCAAGCGGTTCGAGAACCCGACCGATCGCGTTCAATGGACCCAGGACGTAGCCGAGAAGGCGCAACTGGGTTCAAACGCACTCGTCCTCGCCGTTGCGACGGAAACGCGGCAGTACCAGCTGAGCAAGCCCACCAACAGCAAGATCACCAACGCCCAACGGGACAACATCACCAGCAAGGCCATCGATCCCCAACTCCGGGCAGGCAACTACGCCCAAGCTGCCATTGACGCAGCTGCAGCCATTGGCGATGCCGCTGGCGGCGGCAGCGGAACTGTTCCCAACGGCAGTGCCGGCGTAGGCGTTCTGGTTGGCGTCGGCGTCGTAGCGGCCGGCGGTGCGGGCACCTACCTCTACCTCCGGAACCGGCGCAAAAAGGCCGGTACCAAGGAAGTCAGTGCCGGCTACGGGCCGCAGGGCGAACAACTGGACCCCCTCGCAGGGATGAGCATTCCCGAACTGCGGCAGAAGAGCGGATCCCTGCTGATCGAAGCCGATGACGCCATCAGGTCCAGCGAGCAGGAACTGGGTTTTGCGCAGGCGCAATACGGCGATGCGGCGGTCGGTAACTTCACCAAGGCCTTGGAAGAGGCCAAGGGTCACATGACCGAGTCCTTCAAGCTGCAGCAACAGCTCGATGACCATATTCCGGATACGGAAGAACAGCAGCGCAGCTGGCTCGGCGAGATCGTCCGGCGCTCTGAAGCCGCACTCTCCTCACTGCGCGATCAGAAGGCGGATTTCGATTCCCTGCGCGAATTGGAAAAGAACGCCCCGCAGGCTCTCTCGGCAGTAGCCGCTGGAGCGCAGGAAGCTGACGCAAAAATCGCCAGCGCGGAGCAATCGCTTGAAGGACTTCGCGCCAAATACGCCGAGTCTGCACTTACCCAGGTCTCCGACAACATTCTGCAGGCCAAGGAACGCCTCGCCTTTGTCCGGAACGCAGCGGCCACTGCACAGGAAAAGCTGAGCTCCGGCGAGAACAGCATGGCCGCGGTGGCCGTTCGCGCGGCAGAGGAAAGCCTCCACCAAACCAACATCTTGATTGAGGCGATCTCCAAGACGGCCGGCAGCCTGGATGAAGCGCGTACCGCTCTCGACGGCGCTGTCGCCGAAACCAGCCAGGATCTCGCCCAGGCACGGGCCATGATCCAGTCCGGGCAGCACCCCGAACTTGCCGGTCCGGTGGCCGGAGTGGAAGCCGCCCTGGGACAGGTGAAAAACGAAATCCAGAGCGGAAAGATCGACCCCATCGCCACCCTGAGCCGCGTTGAGTCGGCCCACCAGGCGCTCGATCAGTCCCTGTCGGGCATCCGCGATCAGCAAGAGCAGGCCCGGCGCGCGCAGGCGTCCCTGCAGCAGACCATCATGGCCGCACAGGCCCAGATCAGTGCCACGTCGGACTACATCACCGCGCGCCGCGGCGGTGTGGGCACCGACGCCCGGACCAGGCTGGCCGAAGCCCAGCGCAATCTTGACTATGCCCTCTCGATCTCCCGGAATGATCCCGTGACTGCGCTGACCTACGCCCAGCAGGCACACTCACTCGCCGCGCAGGCGGCCCAGCTCGCGCAGTCCGACGTCGACCAGTTCGGCTATGCCAACCAAGGCTACGGCCGCGGCGGCATGTTTGGCGGCGGAGGTGGTGGCGGCGGACTCGGCGGCGCCATCCTCGGCGGAATCCTCATCAACTCCATCCTCAACGGCGGCGGAGGCGGCTGGGGCGGTGGCCACAACGACGGCGGCGGTGACGGCGGCTTCTTCGGCGGTGGAGGCGATTCCGGCGGCGGATTCGACGGCGGCGGCTGGGGCGGCGACGGCGGTGGCGGCGGCGACTTCTAGACCCTAGATACTAAGCGGGGTCCGTGCCCCGCATAGGAGCGGTACAACAACTGATCACTGATTTCAGTGAGCATCACTGAGCAGGACGAAAGGCAACACCATGGTTAAGCAGTCCATTTTCGGTCGGATCTCACAGCTGGCAAAGGCCAACATCAACGCCTTGCTCGACCAGGCAGAGGACCCGCAGAAAATGCTGGACCAGATGGTCCGCGACTACACGAACAACATTGCCGAGGCCGAGTCCGCCGTTGCACAGACCATTGGCAACCTTCGCATGCTGCAGGCTGACTACAACGAGGACATCAAGAACGCCCAGGACTGGGGCAACAAGGCCCTCGCGGCGTCCAGGAAGGCCGATGAGTACCGTGCGGCCGGCGATGCCGCGGACGCACAGAAGTTCGACAACCTGGCCAAGGTTGCCATTCAGCGCCAGATGACCGCCGAATCCGAAGCCCGCACAGCAGAGCCGAGCATCGCCTCCCAGACGGAGGTCGTGGAAAAGCTCAAGGCCGGCCTCGACCAGATGAAGAACAAGCTCAACCAGCTGACGGCCAAGCGCAACGAACTGGTGGCCCGCTCCAAGACTGCTGCTGCACAGTCCCAGGTCCACGACGCCCTTAAGAGCATCGACATCATGGATCCCACCAGCGAAGTGGGCCGTTTTGAAGAGAAGATCCGTCGCGAAGAGGCCAAGGTACTTGGCCAGCAGGAGTTGGCTGCCTCAAGTCTGGACGCCCAGTTCAACCAGTTGGAAGACCTCGGTGAGCAGACGGAGATTGAGGCCCGCCTTGCAGCCCTGAAGTCCGGCGGTTCCAAGCCCGCCATTGGAGCAGGCGCCCCTGCTTCCTCCGAAGCGACCGTTGACGAAGCTGACTTCGACAAGCTCTGACATCAGCCTTGGGGCTTAGACCCTGTATGTTGCCGACGGAAGTGGGCAGGATCCATTCGGATCCTGCCCACTTCCGCCTTAAGTTCTGACTATCTCGCCAGCGGGGTCGGAATGGGTTTCCTGGCTTGGGCTGGCGTCCGTTGCCACTTCCGCGCGAATCTCGAATCCCTTCGGGTGGAAGTAGGTCACAGTGCACTCCAGGACCTCCCCATGGGGCCCCAAGGTGGTCCGTTCCAGTCGCGGCACCATGGCGAATCCCCGAACATTCAGGGCATCAGCCAGGTGCTCGGGAGGTGCGTGCATGGTGACAGTGATTTCGGCGCGGTGCAGGGGCTTCAAGGTCCGGTCCTGGATGACCTGGTAGATCGAGTTCCGTTCCGCGTCGGCCAGACTGATGTGGCGTCCGATGTGCGAGGGAATGAAGATTTCAGCTATGGCGTAAGGCCAGCCGGCGCTGGAGTAGGAACGCCGAATCACCAGGACAAGGTTGTCATCCGAAACCAGCTTGGCCGGAACCGTTTTGTCCTTTTCCATCCATTTGTATTCAATAAGGCCCTTGACGGTCTTCATCCCGGCCGCGGTAAAAGTCTCCATGAACGGAGCCAGACGGTTCAGCATCTTCACGGGACGCTGCGCCATCACGAATGTGCCCTTTCCTTGTCTTCGGACCAGGAGCCCCTTGACCACGAGAGTCTCGATGGCTTTCCTCACCGTCGTTCGGCTGATGCCGTACTCGTCCATGAGGGCTTCCTCGGGAGGAATGCGGGAACCCGGTTCCAAGCGGCTTACCAAGTCCGTCAGCACATCGGCCACTTGCTGATAGACCGCGACAGGACTGTCCCGCTGAAGTATCTGGCGGTCCAGGCTTGGATTGGTGTCGTCATTGACCATTGGGCCGTCCCATCGAAATCTTCCTGCTTCAGCGAATCCGGAATCGATGCTAGCACCGCGTCTCCAGCGACATGTTGCGTTACAGGTTAAGCAAAAGATCCGGACCAGTTGTACTGATCCGGATCTTTTCTCCAGTTGCGGGGACAGGATTTGAACCTGTGACCTCTGGGTTATGAGCCCAGCGAGCTACCGAACTGCTCCACCCCGCGTCGTAGGAACAACTCTACCGCACGCGTGGGGGTGCTCCCGACCAAACAGCGCCCAAGGTGCCGGAGATCACAGCAAGCCGTCGTGGGGTGGGATGTGAGAGAGGGACGCGCCCAAGTGGGTGGGATGTGAGAGAGGGACGCACCCAAGTGGGTGGGATGTGAGAGAGGGGCTCTATGGGGAAACAAAAGGTCCGGATCAGTGAATACTGATCCGGACCTTTTCTCCAGTTGCGGGGACAGGATTTGAACCTGTGACCTCTGGGTTATGAGCCCAGCGAGCTACCGAACTGCTCCACCCCGCGTCGCAAGAACAACATTACCGTCCGGTGAATGTCAGACCAAATCCTGGCTACGTGATGTGCATCTCCCCCACACAGAAGGCCGGCACCTGCTCTCATTGGAGCAGGTGCCGGCCTTCAGGCGGCTTATGCCTTAGCTGCTCGGCGAGGGCGACGGTGTGGGCGTCGCGCTCGGCGAGGTCGTCGGCGTCGAGGTCGTCCCGAGTCGGGCCTCAGCGTCCACAGCCTTCTTCAGGGCTTCAGACAACTTGTTCTGCTGGTCGCCGTATCCGGCAAAGTCGCCCTTGGCCAGGGCTGCCTGCCCGTCCTGGATGGCCTTGTTTGCCGCATCCAGGGCTGCCTTGAGGTCAGCCTTGGCATCGGTCGGTCCTGCAGGCGGGGTTGTCGTTCCCGGAGGCGTAGCGGGCGTCTGGCCGTTGTTGGCCGAGTCCCCCGCGGTTGCTCCGGAGTTGCCACCGAACAACTGGTCCAGGGCCGCGTCAAGGGTCGGAGCGAAGCCGATCTTGTCACCGAAGGCTACGAGGACGCGCTGCAGGGTGGGGTACGACGTCTCACCAGTCGACTTGAGGTAAACCGGCTGGACGTACAACAGACCGCCACCAACAGGCAGTGTAAGCAGGTTGCCGTTCAAAACGTCCGAGGCACCCTGGCGCAGGAGGTTCAACGCCTGTGAAACCGTGGGGTCGGAGTTGAACTTGTTCTGGGCCTGTCCGGGACCAGGAACCTGGGTATCTGTCGGGAGCTGCAGGAGCCGCAGTTTTCCGTAGCTGTCCGCCTTCACTCCCTTGACGTTGCCGGCGTCCGAATCTGCCGCAAGGAAGCCATAGAGGATGTTCCTGGCATTACCGTTCACGGTTTGCGGAATGAACGAGGACGTCAGCTGGAAGGCGGGCTTTTCCTGGTCCGGCATTTGCAGCGACATGTAGAACGGCGGCTGCTTCACGGCCTCCGAGACGGTGGGGTCATTGGGAACGCTCCAGGCGTCGTTGTTCTGGTAGAAGCTGTCAGGGTCCGTCACGTGGTAGCGGCCAAGCAACTCACGCTGGACCTTGAACAGGTCCTCCGGGTAACGGACGTGGCTCATCAGATCGCCGGACATTTCGGAGTAGGGCTTGATGGTGGTCGGGAAGACCTTCTGCCACGCCTTCAGGATGGGGTCTTGGTCGTCCCAGGCGTAAAGGTTTACCGAACCGTCGTAAGCGTCAACGGTGGCCTTCACCGAGTTCCTGATGTAGTTCACGGAGCTGTTCGGCAGGGCCACCGTCCGGCCGGCGCTTGTCTGGGAATCGGCTGTCGCATTCTGCAGCTGCTGCGGCTGTGAGTACGGGAAGTACTGGCTGGTGGTGTAGCCATCGACGATCCACTTCACGCGGCCATCCACCACGGCCGGATAGGCATTGCCGTCGACAGTGAGGTAAGGCGCCAGTTTCTCCACGCGTTCGCGTGGGTTGCGGTCGTAGAGAATCTGGGACTCAGCGTTGACGCCGTCGGAGAGCAACAGATCCGAGGACTGGAACTTGATGGAGTAAAGAATCCGGTTCAGCCAGTTGCCAACGTTCGGTCCGCCATTGCCGTTGAACGTGTACTGGGTCTCTCCCCCACCCTCGCGGCTGGCGGGACGGTCCTGTTCACGGTTGGGCGCACCATCCGGGGCACCGACAATCGAATACTCCGGGGAGTTTTCGCCGAAGTAGATACGCGGCTCGTAGGTGGTGTCGTTACCCAGCACCCCGTTGGACGGGATCCCGGACTGCAGGAACTCCGGCTTGCCATCGGCAGTGAACTTATTGCCCTTCGCCGCTACAACGCCGTAGCCGTGCGTGTAGACGATGTGGCGGTTGACCCAGGTCTGCTGGTTGGCGCTCAGGCCATCCGGGTTCAGCTCGCGCACAGCGATCACGGTGTCCTGGACCTTGCCGTCCACCGTGTAGCGGTCCACGTTGAGGGTCTGCGGGAACTGGTAGTAGGGGCGGAATTGCTCGAGCTGGGCGAACGCCGAAGAGATGAGGTTCGGGTCCAGAAGCCTGATGTTTGCCGCCGTCTGCGCATCCGCGGCCAAGGCACCTGCTGTAGCAGTCGTCGTCGCGTTATAGGCGGATACATCAATCTTGTCCAGGCCGTACGCAGAACGGGTCATGTTGATGTTGCGGTTGATGAACTCGCGTTCGAGGGTGTTCTCCGAGGGACGCACCTGGAACTGCTGAATAACCCACGGGTAGACACCGCCGGCAAGGATTGCCGTGATGACCAGCATCGCGGTCCCAATAACGGGCAAACGCCAACGGCCGATCACTGCAGCAACAATGAACAAGATGGCTACCAAGGCGGCGGCCACTGCAAGAATTGCCTTGGTGGGGACAACGGCATTGACGTCCGTATAAAGAGCACCGGCCCAGCGACCCGAGTTGCTCTGGACGGTGGTGTACCTGTCCAGCCAGAAGTTGACGCCCAACAGAATCAGGAAGAGTGCGCCAGTGACTGCGATGTGGATCTGCGCCGCGCGGCTGGTAAAGATACCGCGCTCCATCAGCCGGATGCTGCCATAGAGGTAGTGCGTAAGGATGCCTGCGATGCCGGCCACCACGGTGATGCTGATCAGGAAACCGGTAACGAACCCGAGGAACGGCAAGGACATCAGGTAGAAGCTGATGTCGAGGTTGAACAGCGGGTCCGTTTGGCCGAAGGGCTGCTGGTTGAAGAACAGCAGGGCTTTCTGCCACTGGCTGGCGGCCGCGCTGCCGGCGAAGAGTCCGAACAGTATGGGCAAGCCGATCATGACTACCCTGCGTACCGGCTCAAGCTGGGCCTGGTAGCGGTTCAGGTTGTCCCGCGACTCCGCATCAGGAGCGTAGACGGGACGTGACCGGTAGGCAATCCTGATGGCGAAGAAAACGGCCGCGAACATCATCGCGAAACCGACCAGGAACGTGATGATCCTGGCGAGGTTTTCCCGAAGATACACTTCGAAGAAACCAAGCTGCTGGTACCAGAGGACGTCAGTCCAGACATTGGCGAAGAAAATGAACCCGACGACGGCCACGGCCACGACAATGAGCGTCGGAGTCAGGGCACCTCGTCTCAGCGGTGATCTTCCGGGCGGGTTGGTGCTGGCGGGACGGGACAAACTCTGTACCTCATTGGTGTCAGTGAACAGTCGGTGTGCGAGTACTTGACATTCTCTGCCGCTGGGCCATGGCGGAGGCCGTCATATATGCCACGAGTGGCGGTGGAGCTAAGTTCCACCGCCAGTCTAGTTGTTTGTGCAGGTGGGAAGGCCCGACGTGTCCTGCCCGGACCCCAACCGCTCCACGGCGGCGGTTGCATCTGCCAGCGTTTCGACTTTGACCACCTGCAGACCATCGGGAACATGGCCTGCGACATCTGAACAATTGGCGGCCGGGGCCAGGAACATCGTGGCGCCGTGTTGCCGGGCACCGATCATCTTCTGGGCAATGCCGCCAATCGCTCCCACGGCACCGTCCGCGGTGATGGTGCCCGTGCCGGCGACGTGCTTGCCACCCGTGAGATCCCCAGGAGTCAGGTTGTCCACGATTCCCAAAGCGAACATCATGCCCGCGCTGGGTCCTCCTACGTTGTCCAAGGAAATGCTGACATCGAAAGGAAAGGTGTAGTCGCTCGACAACAGCACGCCGAGAACGTAGCGGTCGGCCTGGTTCTTGGTGGGGGTGACAGTTTCCGTTACCAACGCGCCGTTGCGCTCCACCTCGACGGCGACCGGGGCTCCGGCGCCGGCGGCAAGTTCTGCCTGCACCACGCTCATCGAGGTGATGGCCTTGCCATTGATGGTCTTCAGGCGGTCACCCTCCTTGATTTTGCCGGCCGACGGCGACGGGTCGGACAGCCCGGCGACATCCAGCCGCTGCTCGAAAGGGATGTCCAGTTGCCGCAGGGCGGCGGCCACGGCGTTCTCCTGGGAGGTCTCCATCTCTATTTCGCCCTGTTGGACCGTCTGCTCCGCAGTGGTGCCCTTGGGGTAGATGAGTTCCTCGGGATACACCGCCTTGGAGCTGTCCAACCAGGCCCGGAAAACATCAAAAATTGTCGCGGGAGTCTTGGGACCGCCCGTCATGACGACGGTGGTGAGATCCAGGTTGCCTTTGGCGGGGAACGATTCATGGCCGGAGATGCTGATGACCGGTTTGTCGCCGTCCTTGCCCAAGGTGTTGAACGTGGGGCCGGCCGACTCGATCACGTAAGGGACAGGCAACGCTGCCGCCCCGATGCCAAGTGCCAAGGCGAGCAGGCCCGAGATCACCATGATCATGTAACGGCCATCGCGCGCAGGTGCCGGTGGCACCTGGGAGGGATCGGCGTCGGGCGTCTGGCGCTGATCCTGGCTCTGGCGCGAGGTGAAGGAGCCCTCGGGGCTGGGCGAAGTAAGCATTGAGGCCTCTCTTTTTCCGGCATGGGCTGACCGGTTTCCTGTGGCTTGCTGCCCCCGCGGGCGGCGACAGCACATACCAAGCATCAACACTACGCGGTGCGGGGTTGCTGTACTGCTTTGCCTACAGCGAACGACGCCGGGTCCGGGCAGACAGCGTTCCGACCGCGCGGTACGGTGAAAGAGATCACCAGCCAGTTCGACGATCGGCGGCACCATGACTTCCAACCCCAACAACCCGTCCAACGACGACGACAACCCCAAGGATCCGCTGGCGGAAATGCTGCAGAACCTCATGGGCGGTCAGGGCATGGGCAACATCGATCCCGCCGAACTGGCCAAGGCCGCCGGCCTGCCGAACGACCCCCAGCTTTTGCAGCAGATGTTCGCGCAGGTACAGGCCATGATGAGCTCAACGTCGGAAGGTCCCGTCAATTGGCAGCTGGCGCACGAGAATGCGCGCCGGGTAGCGGCAGCTGGCAGCGACCCCTCGGTCAACGACCAGCAGGCCCGGGAAATCGACGAAGCCCTGAGGCTCGCAGAACTCTGGCTCGATCCCGTTACCGATCTCTCGGCAACCGGACTGATCGGGCGTGCCTGGTCACGCGCTGAGTGGGTCGAAGCGACACTGGGGACCTGGAAGCGCCTGACAGAACCGGTGGCAAACAGCATTGCCAATGCGTTGTCCAATGCACTCACCCAGCAAATGCCTGAGGAAATGAAGTCCATGATGGGTGGCGCCTCGTCGATGTTGCAGAACATGGGCGGAGCCATCTTCGGAATGCAGTTGGGCCAGGCTATTGGAGCACTGTCCGCTGAAGTCGTCAGCTCAACTGACATTGGTGTGCCCTTGGCCGATCTCGAGATGGCACTTTTGCCGGCCAACGTCGCCAAGTTCGGCGAAGGACTCAGCCTTCCGGAGAACGACGTACGGCTGTTCCTGGCCGTCCGTGAAGCCGCGCATGCCCGCTTGTTCGTGCAGGTCCCCTGGTTGCGCGGCCACCTGTTGGGCGCCATCGAGGCATATGCCCGCGGCATCCACATTGATATGTCCCGTATCGAGGATTTGGCCCGCGACCTCGACCCCAGCAACCCCGAAGGCATCCAGGCCGCTTTGTCGCAGGGTGTCTTCACCCCGGAACGGACTCCGGTCCAGACGGCGGCACTGGAGAAACTCGAAACTGCCCTCGCCTTGGTGGAGGGTTGGGTTGACGAACTGACGGCAGAAGCCACCGCCAAGGTGTTGCCTTCCGCGACTGCCTTGCGCGAGACCGTCCGCCGCCGGCGAGCCACCGGTGGACCGGCCGAGCACGCTTTCTCCTCCCTCGTGGGCTTGGAGTTGCGCCCACGCCGGCTCAGGGAGGCTGCCACTTTGTGGGCCACCTTGAAGGAAGAGCGCGGCATCGCCGGGCGCGATGCCATCTGGCACCACCCGGACCTGCTGCCTACCGCCGAAGACCTGGATGACCCCCAGGGCTTCTCCGAACGACGGCGCCTGGCGGAAGCGAGCGAAAGCGAGGTTGACGATGCCCTGCAGAAACTCCTGAACGGCGGATACGACGAGGCCAGCGATGCTGAAGATCCGGAATCCTCAACGGACGGCTCCGGCCCGGATGACAACGATCCCCAGCCGCCCAGGAATTAGGCGTTAGCAGTGCGCAACGGCCACCGTGAACGGTGGCCGTTGCGCTTTAATCGGCGTGATCCGCGTCAGCGTCCGCGTGGCCGTTGTCCCCGCTGCCGGTAAGTCCCCTCGACGAAGCGAAGGCCACTCCTTCTAGGAAGGCTTTGGCGCGCTCGGTCTCCGGATACGCGGCAACGAGGGACCAAAATTGGGCGTTGTGCCCCGCGACCAGCAGGTGCGCCAGTTCGTGCACCAGGACGTAGTCAATCACCCACTGGGGCATGGGCTGGAGCTTGTCGGAAAGCCTGATGCTGCCGTCCGCGGGAGTCGCCGAGCCCCACCGCGTGTTCTGGTTGCCAACCCAGCGCACAGAGGTAGGCACTGCCCGTCCGCCAAGGTAGGTGCGTGAAAGATGGGCTGCATGCTCAGCAAGTACCTCATCGGTGGCGGGCCGGCGCTTGCTCCTGCCCGATCCCTGCTCACCCTGCTTCTTGAGCTTTGCCAGCATCCGACGGACCCATTCCCGCTCTTGGGACGTGGTGAAGCTCGCGGGGATGGCCACCACCGCGTTGCCGTCCTCCCAAAAAGCGGCGACAGTTCGACGCCGTCTGGCAGATCGGCGAACCACCACGGGAGCGCCGTCGTCGGTCACCCGGGGTACGCCGGTATCTCCGGAACGTGCGCCTGCCATCAGAGGACAGCATTCTCTGCGAGGACCGCCAAGACAGCCTCGCCGTAGCGTTCAAGCTTGGACGGGCCAATACCGGCCAAACCCGCCAGTTCCTCAAGGGAGGTGGGCTTGGCCTCGGCGATCGCCGTCAGGGTCGCGTCGGTAAACACCACGTAGGCCGGGACGTCGGCTGACTTTGCCTCCTCCTTGCGCCACTGCCGCAGGGCGTCGAAGGTCTGTTCCTCGTAGGAGGGAGGGCACTGGTTGCAGCGGCCCACCTTCCGCTCGGCGCCGGTGGCGAGCATGCTGCCGCACACCCTGCACGACGCCGGTGCTGCAGCTTTGCGTCGCATCGGACCGGACCCGCTGCGTGCGTTCGCCGACGCCACGGAGTCGGGGCGAAGCCCGTCGAGGAACCGCGAGGGTTTACGGTTGGCCCTCCCGCCAGGCGTGCGCGCGGTGGACCATGACAGGCTCAGATGTTCACGCGCCCGGGTGATGCCCACGTAGAGGAGCCTGCGTTCCTCGTCCACGTCCTCGGGTGAGTCCGCAAAAGAAATCGGCATCAAACCTTCGCTGAGGCCCACCAGGAAAACGGCGTCCCATTCCAGGCCTTTGGCTGAGTGCAAGGAAGCGAGTGTGACTCCCTGGACCGTGGGGGCATGTTGCGCCACCGAGCGTTCCTGGAGCTCATTGACGAACTCCGCCAACGTGAAAGACTCACCGCGGCTGACGGAGAGCTCGTCGGCCAGGGCGACCAAGGCTGCCAATGATTCCCACCGCTCGCGCAGGGCTCCCCCGTTGTGCGGGGCGACATCGGTATAACCCAAGGACGCGACAATATCCCGGACGATCTGTCCCAGGGGCTCCTGTGGTCCCTCCGCCACGGCCCGGGTGGCCGCGCGCAGTTGCAGGATGGCGTCACGGACTTCCTTACGCGCGAAGAACCGCTCTCCGCCGCGGAGCTGGTAACCGATGCCGGCCGAGGCCAGCGCCTGTTCATAGGCCTCGGACTGACCGTTGGTGCGGAAGAGAATCGCGATTTCACTCGCCTGGACGCCGGCGTCGAGCAGCTCCTGGATCCGGCCCGCCACCACAGCGGCCTCGGCTTCGTCATCAGGGCACTCCATGAACCGCGGCTCGGGACCGGCGGGACGTTGGGCGACGAGCTTGAGGGGCGGCGCCCACGCAGCATCGGCAACGGGTCCCCCGCTTCGCCGGGACCCCAGGAGCTCGTTGGCCAGTTTCACCACCTGTGGCGTAGACCGGTAGTCGCGGATGAGCTTGACCACGTTCGCTTCCGGGAATTGGGCCTTGAAACCCAGCAGGTGCTTGGGCGAAGCTCCCGTGAAAGAGTAAATGGTCTGGCTCGCGTCCCCCACCACGCACAATTCGTCTCGGCCGCCGAGCCACAAATCCAGGAGCCGTTGTTGAAGCGGCGAAACGTCCTGGTATTCATCCACCACGAAATGCCGGTACTGCTCACGAACAGTCGCCGCCACTTTCGGGTCTTCCTGGAGAATCCCCACGGTGATGAGCAGAACGTCCTCGAAATCGATGACATTGCGGTCGGTCTTGATGTCCTCATAGGCCTGGAACACCCTTGAGACAGCGGTAAGGTCGAAACCCCCGGGCGTCCCGCGGCCCTGGGCGTTCTCAAGGTAATTGGCAGGAGTCAGCATGGAGACCTTGGCCCACTCGATCTCCGCCGCCAGGTCCCTGATGGAGGCCCGGTCCGTGCTGAGCCGAAGACGGCGCGACGCCTCAGCGATCATGTTGGCTTTGTGGTCCAAGAGATTCGGCAGGGTACCGCCGATGGCTTGAGGCCAGAAAAACTGCAACTGACGCAGTGCGGCCGCATGGAAGGTGCGGGCCTGCACGTTCGGCACGCCAAGGTCGCGGAGCCTACTGCGCATCTCGGCAGCAGCGCGCGCGGTGAAGGTCACTGCCAGCAGCCGCTGGGGGCTGTAGACCCCGGAGTGGACCCCGTACGCAATGCGATGGGTGATGGCACGCGTCTTTCCCGTACCCGCACCGGCAAGCACGCACATGGGGCCGGTCAGGGTGCTCGCTACCTCGCGTTGCTCGTCATCCAAGCCGCCAAGGATCCGCTCCTCAAGCGAGCCACCGGCGTCGAAAAAACCCTCCGTCACGGCTCGAGGTCTTCGATGACGCCGCCGTACCAGTGCTCGATCAAAGAACGTGCAATCGAAAGCCGCGTGGAGATGGTGATGTCGCCACGGAGCACGGCTTCCTGCAGCTCGTCCCGGCTGAACCACCGCGCGCGGGTGACTTCCACGCCGTCGGGCCTGGCAACGGTGTCGTCCGTAGTGGCAGTGAAGCCCAGCATGAGCGAGGCAGGAAACGGCCACGACTGGGAGCCAAGGTACTGGCAGGCCGTGACACGCACACCCACTTCTTCCCCGATTTCCCGAACCACAGCTTGTTCCAGTGATTCACCGGGCTCAACAAAGCCGGCCAGGGTTGAGTAGTTCTTGGCGTCAACAGGTCCCCCGCCACCCAAAAGGAGCCGACCATCCGGCCCCACGACGGTGACGATGATGGCTGGATCTGTCCGCGGATAGTGTTCCGAGTTGTCTTTGGGGCAACGCCGGACCCAGCCGCCCGCCTCGACGTCCGTGGGACTGCCGCACTGCGGACAGTGCGTGTGGGTTGCATGCCAATTCGAAATGGCACTGGCCTCAATGAACAACGCGGTGTCCATGGCGTCCAGGCTGCCTGCGACTTCCCGGAAACCGGCCCACTGGACATCCGAAGGGATCGTAGCCGTGCCCGCGGCCGGGGGCTCAGAGGTAGTGAAGAGCAGGACCTGGGTGCCCTCAGGCAACGACGACGATGCCAAGGTGGTCCCCAAATAGATGGCGGCAGCACCGGCGTCGGACTCTTTAAGGGCTGCCCAAAGCGAGGTTGCATCGCCGAACCAGAGACCGTCGGCAGCGACCAGCGCCTTGCGCTGGGAAATCACCATGGCCTTGGACGTGCCCGAGGCGATGGCATCTTCAACCATGCCCGGCTTCATGCGGACAACCGAGCCGCGATCCACCATGGCAGGGCGGACGGGAAGAACAGTGTCCATCAGGTGGTTGGCAAGCGCCGGCGACTCGGTATGACTCATGTATCTACCGTACTGACTCACACCGACAAAAAACATTTGAAAGGGTCCCCGCATGTGGACAGCAGGGCCCGGAGGCGGAGCACACGGCCGTTTTGCTCTCTTCCGCTAATGATTTGCTGCAGATCTGGAGACTCGCCGCACTGCATCATGGCCACAGGCCGCACTCAATCTACCGTGGAGAGGTGAGAAGAACACCGCTCGAACTGGCCGCTATAGCAACTGCGGCGGTGCCTGGTTTGGCGCCGACGGCTACAGCCTATTCCCCCGACGACGACGCCGACTTCGACTCAGCGTCGCTGCTGGACGGCGAGGGCAAACGCTGGCGCGTCCGTTCGCCGCGCCATCCTGAGGCGAGCACGCGGTTGGAGACCGAGTTCATGGTGCTCCGGGCTTTCGCTCCAGCCACCCGCGCTGAGCTTCCCTTTCATGTGCCCACCATTGCCGGCACCGTGCGACAGGGTGCTCTCACGACTTTCGTCTATGCCCACCTTCAGGGATCCGTGCTGTCCATCGAGGAGCTTTCCGCCAGCAGCCCGGCGTTGGCCAAGGAGGTAGGCGCAGCATTGGCCGCGATCCATGATCTGCCCCTGACCCTCGTCACCAATGCCGACCTTCCCAGCTACTCGGCCAACGAGTTTCGGCAGCGCAAGCTCAACGAACTGGACCAGGCGGCGACTACGGGCAAAATCCCTGCCACGCTGCTGCGCCGATGGGAACACGCCCTGGAAGACGTTGCCCTGTGGCGGTTCAATACCTCTGTGGTCCATGGCGATCTGCATGAGGACAACCTGATGGTCCAGGACGACTCCGTGACCGCTGTAACCGGCTGGACCGATCTGCGGATCGGTGACCCGGCTGACGATTTCGCCTGGCTCGTCGCTTCCAACGAAACGTCCTTCGTGGAATCGGTACTTGCCCATTACACCGAGGCCCGCCGTGAAACCCCGGACGCCCATTTGCTCCGGCGGGCAGCACTGCTGGCAGAATTCGCGTTGGCCCAGTATCTGGTCAAGGCCATGGCAGCCGGACATCAGAGCATGACCGCGGAAGCCGAGTCCATGCTTCAAGCTTTGGCCAACGACATCGAGGAGCAGGCGCGCCGCGATGAAGAAGCCGAAGCCGCGCTGAAGGAGCTCGCAGAGCATCAGGCCGCAACCGCCGTCGAGCACCGGCCTGCGGTGAGCGTCGTGCCAATTCCCGACGCCGGCCCCGCCGTTTCGGTGGCAGCGATACCTGCCGCTGAAGCCCCTGCGGTAGCTTCGACTGACGCCGAGACTCCGGCGAAGCCGCAGGATTCCGCTTCGACGGATGGCGATGATGCCGCCAGCGAGCACGACGACACCTCCACGGCGGCCATCAGTGTGGTCACCGTGACGCCTCTCCACGCAGGGGAACGCTCGTAGGCGCCGGTCGCGCGCATCTCCTCTCCTTCAGCGCATTGGCCACGATCCTCTCCAGGTCCTCGGCGCTGCCGAGGTCGTGGGGGCGAACCACGGCGTCCTCGGCCACGTAGTAGAACGCTGCACTGACGTCGTCAAGGGGCACGTCTTTGAGCCGTGACCACGCCAGCCGGTAAACGGCAAGCTGCACGGCACGCGTGGCCAGTTGCCTGCCGGCCGGACGTCGCCCTGTCTTCCAGTCGATAAGCTGCCAGCGGCCATCGGCGTCGCGGAACACCGCGTCGATCCGGCCGCGGACCACAACATCGCCAATGCGGGTCTCCACCGGCACTTCGACGAAAGCGGGGGCGCGCTGGGCCCACTCGGATTGCTTGAACGCGGCCACCATGTCATCCAGGCCGTAGGCCTCGTCAATGTGCGAGTCCGAGCCAGGTGCTTCGTCGAGGTCCAACATCCCGGTGGTGCCGAAGTACTCCTCCACCCAGGCGTGGAACGCTGTGCCCTTCCTGGCCGAGATGCCTGGTTCCCTAGGAACGGGCCTGCGGAGTTGGGACAGGACAGCGGCCGGGTTGTCTCCGAGATCAACGAAAAGTGAGGCGGAGATATGGCTCGGCAAATGGACATCGTGGATGGTCTTCCGGAGCCTTTGCCGTTCCAGCAACAGTTCAGCCTCTTGTGACCATCGCGCGGCCATGCCATTCAGGGAGGAGGGCTCCGGAATTTGCAGTCCGGAATCTTCCATATACGTCCTGACCAAGGCAGCTGCCTGATCCATCGCCTCGCGACGACCAGGCGCCAGCCTAAGCCGGGCTCCGGTTCTCGGGTCCGAAGGCCCTTCAAGGGGATCGTAGGGGAATTGGGCTACCTCGAGGACACTTGTCAGCGGGCTGGTATCAGGTAAGGATTCCTCAGCCACCGACTCTGGGTGCACCACGGCGCTGGCGGGGCCGCCGCTGTGTCCTTCGAGATGCTGACTTGCGTCCGCACGAGGCGCCAGCTCCGACAGGAACGGCGACATTTCGGCCATACCAGAGCGGGAGCCATTCCATGCCGCGCTGGAGGCCCACAAAACGAACTTTGCCCTCGTGTAGGCCACATAGGCGAGCCGGCGTTCCTCCGCTTCACCGTGGTGCTGGACCTCTGACTTGAAGTCCTTCTCTGCGTCCAGCCAGCCCTTTTGGTCAGGGTGGTCCAGATCCCACTGAGGGAGGTCGGCGCGATCTCCCCGCAGAGGCCATGGCAACGCCGCGGCCCCGGTGCTCCATCGGGAATCCCTGTTGCTGGGGAAGGAGCCGGCATTGAGGCCGGGCACGAAGACAACGTCCCATTCCAGGCCTTTGGAGGCGTGCACGGTCAGCAATTGCACGGCCTCACGGTTGGTTTCCGCCGGGGCGATGTCCAGGCCGCCTTCCTCCGATGCTGCAGCCTCCAGCCAGGACAGGAACGCGAGGAGGTCAATCCGCTGGGAAGTTTGCAGGAATCCTGCAGCAGCATCCTGGAAGGCATCCAGGTTGCGACGTGCCTGGTGGATGCTGATCCCAGGCTTGGCAGCAACTTCGATGTCAAGCAGCATGGCACGCTCCACCTCACCCAGCAGCGTAGTGAGGTCGTCACCGATGAAGCTCCGCAGGGAACGCAGCTCTGCGGCCAAACTGTTCAGCCGCTCCAGTGCGGTGTGGCTGAGGCTCCGGCCATGCCCGGACGTCCAGCCCGGCTTGGGCAGGAAGTCCAGGGCCTCCACCAAACTCGCGGCATCGGTGATGTCGCTTTCGACCACGACGGCTGATGGCTCCTCGTTGGCGTCGAGCGCCTCGCCCTGGGAGTCCGGAGCCGTCCGTCGGCGCGCCAGGAACCTCGACCAGTCGCTGAAGGCCATCAGGTCCGCCGGCCCGATCCGCCAGCGTGCGCCGGAGAGCAACCTCATCAGGGCATCGGAGCGTCCCGGATCGGCCAGCACCCGCAGGGTAGCCACGAGGTCCACCACCTCGGGGGTGTCCAGCAAACCACCGAGCCCGACGATCTCATAAGCGATTCCCTGCAGTTCGAATTCCCGCCGGAGACACTCCATCTGAGCCCTTCGGCGGCATAGAACGGCCATGGTTGGCTTCACGGGAGTGCCGTCTTGTTCTTCCTCGAACACTGTCCGCTGGTATCGCCGGACATCCCGGACGATCGCCGCGGCTTCGTCCTCGTCCGTTCCGAAACGGCCAATCACCACACTGCCGTCCACAGCGGCCGGGCTGGGTACCAGCGGCGGGACGGCGACGTTCCTCGGGTCCCCCTTCTCCCCCGGCGCCCCGTCGGTCGCAGCTGCTTTGTTCAAGGGTGCGGCGATGGTGTTTGCGGCCTGAAGGATGTTACGTCCGTTCCGCCACGCCGTGGTCAGGTACGAGGTAGGGGCCACCGAGTACGAGGCCGGACCGTGGTCGCCGTCTGCGCGGACAACCGGGAACTCCTGCACGAAATGGAAGAGCTGCCCGGCTGAGGCACCGCGGAATCCGTAGATGGATTGGTTCGGGTCTCCGACGGCGGTGACGGCATGGCCTTGCCCGAAAAGCCTCGAAAACAGAACCAGCTGGGCATGGGAGGTGTCCTGGAACTCGTCCAGAAGCACAACCTTGTAGCGCGCGCGTTCAGTGGCAGCAGCCAGGGGAATGTCCTGCGCAATCCGGGCAGCCAGGGCCACCAGGTCACCGAAGTCCAGGACGCCGCGCTGGCGCTTGGCTTCCTGGTACCGGACCACCATGTCCGCCACGCTGGCGCGGGTCCGCAGCATGGCGGACAGATCTCCCGCCGCCTGGGTGGGATTCTTCTTGGCCCCCGCAGTATAGGGAAGCTCTTCAAAGCCCTGGACCCGTTCAAGTACCCATTCACGCACCAGCGCTGGATCCTGGAGATGTTCGGCGCACTCCCCCGCCAGCTGGATAACACCATTGACCAAAGTGGACTTCGCCGCGGTGAAGTGCTCGTAATCGCCGTCGTAGGCCTCCACCACCTCGCTGGCCAACTGCCAGGACTGCGCGCCACCCAGCAATACGACGTCGCGCTCGATCCCCAACCGCAGGCCGTAGTCGGACACGATTCCGCTGGCGTAGGAATGGTAGGTGGACACCCTGGGCTCCAGGTCATCGGCACCAAGCAGTCCCTCCGGGAATCCGATCCTGCCGTCGTCCTCCGCGGCCACGCGCTGCAGCGTTGCAAGCTTGCTTCGGATGCGGCTGGCCAGCTCTCCTGCGGCCTTGCGCGTGAACGTTACGCCCAGCACTTCTTCCGGGCGAACCCAGCCGTTGGCCACAAGCCACACCACTCGGTCGGCCATCGTGGCAGTCTTGCCCGAACCGGCTCCCGCAATGACCAGGCGCGGCGTCAAAGGAGATGCAATAATGTCGGACTGTTCGGCGGTGGGACGGTTTTTCTCGCCCAGGATGCCCGCCAGTTCCGAGGGACTGAAGCGGGGCTCCGGGAGGTCCGCGGCAACGACCGAAGAAGTAAGGCCTCCAAGTCCGTCAAGAACTTCGGTACTCATTCGGTGACCTGCTTTCCTCGGGCGCACAGCGGGCAAATGTCCGGCAGCCGGCAACCATGCCCGCCGTGGCTTCCCTTGCCGGGGTCGTGCCTTGCTTCGAACGTTGCCCCGGCCATCAATACGGCAGCCTCATTGACGAGGCCTTCGGCCCAGTTGTCCTCGGGGTCCAAGGGATCCTGCTGCTGAACAGCGGGACTCTTGGTCTTGGTCCCCAGCTGCGCCAACACGGCACCGCCAGGGACAAGGGCTGTGCCGGGCTGAGCGCCTGTATCTTGCTCCGCGGGCAAGGCTTCCCTGAATGCCCCCTTCAAAACCGCAGCCTGATAAGCCCCCAGCTGGGGATGGTTGGCGACCTCCGCCTTGCCAGGCTGCCTCTTGCCGGTTTTGAGATCGACAACGACAAGTCTTCCCTCACTGTCGATCTCCAAGCGGTCCACCTGGCCGCGCAAGATGGCATGGCGCCGAGGAGTTCCGGAATCAGCGTCTCCGGAGTCCGATTCCAGGTCCACGTCGGGAAGTTCGACGTCGAAGTCGTGCTCAACCGCCAACAGGCTCCTACCCTCGCTGCGCATGATGATGACATACTGGGCCAGCTTTCGGACCATCAACTCAGCCCGCTGGTAGTCCAGCTTCCCCTCCCAGTTGTCCTTCATGCCCAACGTGGGCCAGCGGCGGACCAGCTCGGCCACGTACTCTGCACCGGAGGCTTCAGGCAGGTCCTGTGCGATGCTGTGGACCAACGTGCCCAGGCTTCGGGCGAAGTCTGTGGCGGCCTCACCTCCGGCTGCCTGGACAAACCAGTCCAGCGGGGATTTGTGCACCGCCTCGACCTTGGACGGTGAAACCGAGACTGTACCTCCGGGCGGTACCACTGGCTCGGTGGAACTCAGGGGGGCCAGTCCCCACCACGTATCCGGGTTTGCCCCCGGCACCGGGGGCTCCGTACTGGCAAGCCTGGCCAGAATCCTCGCAGCCTCTTGGGTGGTTTGGAGCTCCTGGCCCGAAGAATCATCCAACTGGACATGCTGACGGAGTTCGGCCACGAGGGCGCGCAGCGTCATGGGGCGGTCCACGGGGGTATAGCCGCGCTTGTACTCCCCCTGGTCCAAGGGAGCCACGTAGTCGAGGAACGCAGACGGTTGCTCATCCTCGGAGGAAACAGCAGTGCAGACCAGGACTTCGCGTGCGCGGGATACCGCGGTGGAGAAACTCCGAAGTTCGTCGTAGCGAATGTCCCGGAGCCTGCTGAGCGGCCCCCGGCCCAGGGCATACTCCACGCCGTGTTCGACGGCATCCGCATACACCGTGCTGCCCAGCAGTTCACCGCGCAGGCGGGTATTCGGCCAGACACCTTCCTGAAGGCCGGCGACAATCACCATCGGCCATTCGCGTCCGGCGGCGCTGGCCGGAGTCATGATTTCCACACAATCCTCAAGTTGGGCGCGCGCTGCCAAGGTGTCCATGGGCAGCTCTTGGTTCACCAAATAATCCAGGAACTGTTCAGGGCCGGAACCTGGTAGCTGGTCCACGTACCGCTCTGCGGTGTGGAACAGCGCCATCATGGCATCAAGGTCCCGATCAGCGCGGGCCCCGCCGGCACCGCCTTCCAAAGCTGCTTCAGCCCATCGCGAGGACAAACCCGTTGCCTGCCACAACGCCCAGAGGACGGACTCGGCGTTGGCCCCGGGCTCCGCCGCGGCTGCAGCGCCGGCCGCAATCATGCGGGCAAGCCTGCGCGCCGCGCTCCCCTCTATTCCCAGTGTGGCCAATGCCCCGGGTTCCAGCAGCGCCTCGACCAGCAGTGAGTCACTGGACCGGCCACCACCACCGAGGAGTTCCTCACGCCGCAGGGACTGCCGGAGTCGTCGCAACTCGATGGCCGTGGCCCCGCCGATGCGTGAGGTCAGGAGGGAGACAGCCGTCTCGGGAGTCAGCTTGGCTGGATCCAGAACCACGGCAAACGCTTCAAGGAGGGGTCGGACGGCAACTTCGTCGCGAACCGCGGAGTCGGCCACGGGAACCCGCACCGGTATGCCTTGTCCGCCGAGATAACGCTGCAGCTGCGAGATTTGCCCGCCATTGCGGACAATCACCGCGATGTCGCTGAACTCGCGGCCTTCCCGCAGCTGCGCTTCGAGAATCCGCTGGGCCACATAGCGCAGTTCATGGACGGCAGAAGGCAGTACATGCCCTTCAACCCGCCCTTGAGCCACCGGGGTCGGGCTGGCATCGGCGGAGTGCACAGGCTGTTCCATTTGCCGGGCCAGCTGACCCCCGGAGCGCTGGGAAATGCGCGCTGCCACCCGTGTCCAGGCTTCAGCGATTGCAGGGGCGTGGCGGTGGGTAATGGACAAGGGACGCTCCAGGACCACGCGCTGCGGACCGCCCAGCAGGGACGGCAACTCCGCAACGAGATCGGGCCGTGCGCCACGGAAGCCCTGCACGACGGTATCCGGCGAGTAGGTCACCACGGCGTCCTTGCCCTCAGCCACGTCAGCCAAGAGTTCGAACACGGCCGGATTGGCTTCCTGGGCGTCGTCCACCAGGAACAGCTGGAGGCGTTGCCTTTCCGCCGCCAGGAAGTCCGGAGATTCCTGGAAGATCTGCCGCGCGGTGGTGATGATTCCGGCGGGGTCGAACGCCTCCGGCATCCGCAGGTCAAGAACGTCCCTGTACTCACTGTAGAGTTCGGCAGCAGCCATCCAGTCGGGCCTGCCGCATTCGTAGGCCAAGCCAACGAGATCGTCCGCTGTGCGTCCGGATTCGATGATGCGGTCGAACAGCTGGCGGATCTCATGGCGGAAACCGCGGGTAGGAAGGGCTGCGGCGAGGTCGTCCGGCCATGGCAACTGAAAGCCCGGACGGGCGTGACCCTCCAGCAGCTCCTTGATGATCAGGTCCTGTTCAGGTCCCGACAGCAGCTTCGGTGGCCGCGCGAGCGGCAGGACACCTTCTGCTTTGGCGCGTCGGATGATATCGAAAGCGTACGACGCCCAGGTGCGGGCCGGCGTCGTACTGAGGCTGCGGTCCAAGCGACCCGTAAAGGTGTCCCGCAAGGCCGCCGCGGCGTGGCGCCCCGGGGCAAGAATGAGTATTTGTTCAGGGTTCAGGCCATCGCGGACACGGCGGACAGCAGACTCCACGAGGACAGTGGATTTTCCGGTTCCCGGGCCTCCGGGAACGAGGATAGGTCCGCTCCCCTGGGGCAGCGAGACCACAGCGTCCTGGTCGGGCGAGAGGATCGGGGCCGCGTAATGGGTTTCGCGCGGCGGCAGCAGCCGAAGGGCTGCGGATGCTTGGCGTATTTTTGCAGGAGTCGCGGTCACACAGTCATTTCATCATCGGGCACCGACAATATATGGCGTTGACGCTCCAACTGGTCGGAGATCACATCAAGTCGGTCAAAATCGTCGTCCGTGGGGGCCCACCGGGCCTGGGCAAGGTCCACGCGCCAGCGGCCTTCGCCGGTCAGCATGAAGGCCTGGTACGCACCATGCAGCGGAGTGGCTTCTTCCAGATAGTGCCGCAGCGCGTCGGCCTCATGGCCAGCAGGCGCTTCACCGCTTGCGCGCAGGACGCGCCACCACGCAACGGCACTTCCGTAGTGACTCATGACGGCGCCAACCTGTCGGGGACCACCCGCGCCGAGGAGCTCGGCAACGTCGCCGTACGACACTGCCGCACCGGGCGGAACGAGGTCCACGACGGCCAGGACCGCCGTCACGTACTCCATCCGCATGTGTTCAGCCTAACGGCAGGAGTGTCGTACCCAATACTGTCGGAGCCAGCCGGTAGCGTGAAAACCATGAGCTCCTGGAACACCCTCTCCCGCGCCGCATTCGATCTCGAGACCACCGGGAAAAACTCCCGCTCGGCCCGCATCGTCACTGCGTCCATCACTGTAGTGGATGCCCAGGGGGAGCTCATCGCGGAGCACGAATGGTTGGCAGATCCCGGCGTCGAGATCCCCGCCGAAGCCAGCGAGGTCCATGGAATCACCACGGAAAAGGCGAGGGCCGAGGGGCGGCCGGCCGCGGAGGTAACGCGCGAGGTCGCGGGGGTACTTCAGGAACTGTTCGACGCCGGGACTCCGGTTATCGCTTTCAACGCCAGTTACGATTTCACGGTGTTGGCCGCTGAATCGGCCCGCCATGGCGTCCCGCAGCTGAGCCGCTTCCCCGTTCTGGATCCCTACGTCATGAACAAGCAGGTGGACCGGTACCGCAAGGGCAAGCGGACACTGACTGCCTTGTGCGAGGAGTACGGGGTCGATCTGACCAACGCGCACACCTCAGCCGCGGATGCCCTTGCCACCCTCCGGGTCCTGGATGCCATGGCCGGTAAGTTCCCTAAGCTCCAAATGCCCGCCTCCACGCTCCACCAGCTCCAAGTAGACTGGGCGGCGTCGCAGGCTGCCGATTTCCAGCAGTATCTGCGCCGCAGCAAGCCTACGGCCGTCATCGAAGGTGAATGGCCGGTGCTGCCTCCCGTGGACGCGAGCCGCGGCGGCTTCTAGGCCTCATCCGGAAAGGAATCCCTGCGACGCAAGTCACAGGATTTTCGGGAACCACGATTGCCCGGGGCGTTCAGGCGCAGATTTCCCCACAGCAGCGACTCCCGGAACACACAAGCCACCATACGAATTCCAATGGAACATAGTTCGGAAAAATTGAGGGTGGGCACCCATTTATTCGATTCACCCCGACTCAGTGGGCTGGTGACATAATTAAGTTTGGCGGGTTGAAGTCTGCTAGGACAGCCAACCTTTGTAGTGCTGCCGTTTCCCCGCCCACCGCGAAACGTCTCCATGACCCGATGAAAGTGATTTCTTCATGAAATTCAAAGCCCCTAAGTGGCTGTCTGTTGCCCCTGTGGCCGCAGCCTTGGTGATTTCCCTGGCAGCATGCGGCGGTGGAAGCTCGCAGCCCAGCAGCTCTGCTTCTACGGACGCCCTTGCGGGCAGCGACCAGCAGACACTGGACAAGTACACCACCGCTGAGGTCACCCCGATCGACAAGATCGACAAGTCCAAGCTCGGCCTCATCACCGACGGCACCCTCCGCGTAGGCACCCTGTCCGACGCTCCCCCGAACATCTTCATTGACGGCTCGGGCAAGTTCACCGGCTACGACAACGAGCTCCTGCGCGCCATCGGCGACAAGCTGGGCCTCAAGGTCGAGTTCGCCTCCACCGACTTCTCCGCCCTGCTCTCCCAGGTGGCGAACAAGCAGTTCGACGTCGGATCCTCCTCGATCTCCACCACCGACGCCCGCCGCAAGACGGTTGGCTTCACCAACGGCTACGACTTCGGCTACATGGCTGTAGTGACCAAGAACGACGCGAAGGTCACCGGCTTTGCCGACCTCAAGGAAGGCGTTCGTATCGGCGTTGTCCAGGGCACCGTCCAGGACGACTACGTCACCAACACCCTCAAGCTTGAGCCGGTCCGTTTCCCCGACTACAACACCGTTTACGGCAACGTGAAGAACGGCCAGATTGACGCTTGGGTTGCTCCTTCGCAGCAGGCCAGCGGCCAGGTCAAGGATGGCGACAACACCAAGATCGCCGAAAAGGTCGTCAACACCCAGAACTTCACTGCCTACGCGGTGAACAAGGACAACCAGCCGCTGATCGATGCCCTGAACTCCGGACTGGACGCCGTGATCGCCGACGGCACGTGGGCAAAGCTCACCTCCGAGTGGTATAAGGACCGTCCGACAGCTGCCGAGCAGACCCCCCAGGGTTGGAAGCCGGGCAGCAAAGCCGTCCAGCTCCCGGCCAAGTAATCCGGAGGTTCCATGGATATCCTCAAGCAACTCTCAGATACCTTCCTTGACTGGGAGGCGATGGGCGAAGTCATCCCAAAGATGTTCGCCGTTGGCCTGCCGAACACGCTGGTGCTCGCTGTCATCTCCGGCATCATCGGGACATTGCTGGGCATGGCCCTTGCCCTCATGGGGATCTCCCGGAACCCAGTGGCGCGGTGGATCGCCCGTGTCTACACGGACATCCTCCGTGGCCTCCCCCCGGTATTGACCATCCTGGTGATCGGGTTCGGCTTTGGTCCCATCATCCGCGAACTCACCGGCTCAACCAGCCCCTATCCGATGGCCGTCGCCGCGCTGTCCCTGATGTCCGGCGCGTACATTGGAGAGATTTTCCGTTCCGGTATCCAAAGCGTGGACAAGGGACAGCTTGAGGCTTCCCGGGCCCTGGGGTTCGGCTATGGCGCTTCGATGCGCTTGGTCGTCGTTCCCCAGGGCATCCGGCGGGTGCTTCCGGCGCTGGTGAACCAATTCATTGCGCTGATCAAGGAATCGTCCCTGGTGTTCCTGCTGGGCCTTGTGGCCACCGAGCGTGAGATCTTCCAGATCGGCAAGGACGCAGCGGCCAACACGGGCAACCTCTCCCCGTACGTTGCAGCGGCAGTCTTCTACCTGGTCCTCACGATTCCTTTGACCCACTTCGTGAACTGGATTGATGCCCGCCTGCGTTCAGGCCGGCCGGAAAAGAAAGAACCGGACGACGCCGCGGCAGTCGTCGGGAAGGGAGCCCAGGCATGAGTGAATTCGCTTCAGGTTCGCTGACCGCCAAGAACATCCACTTGTCGTTCGGCAGCAACCACGTCCTGCGCGGAATCGACCTGCACGTGGAGAAGGGCACCACGGCCTCGGTCATCGGCCCCTCGGGCTCGGGCAAGTCGACGCTTCTCCGCGTGATGAACCGGCTCATCGAACCCGACCAGGGCGACATCCTGCTCGACGGCAAGTCCGTCCTGAAGGACAACCCTGACGAACTCCGCCGCCGCATCGGCATGGTGTTCCAGCAGTTCAACCTGTTCCCGCACAAGACCGTGGCCGAGAACATTTCCCTGGCGTTGCGCAAGCTCCGCGGCATGTCCAAGGATCAAGCCCGCGAAGAGGCCCTGGCGCAGCTTGACCTGGTGGGCCTGAAGCACAAGGCAGATTCACGTCCGGCAAACCTCTCCGGAGGGCAGCAGCAACGTGTCGCCATCGCCCGCGCGCTGGCCATGAAGCCCGAGGTCATGTTCTTCGATGAAGCAACGTCGGCCTTGGACCCTGAACTGGTCAAGGGCGTCCTCGCCCTCATGACCGATCTTGCCCAGGGAGGCATGACCATGGTGGTGGTAACTCACGAGATGGGCTTCTCCCGCAACGTCTCCGACGTCGTGACCTTCATGGACGCAGGTGTAGTGGTTGAATCCGGTCCCCCGGAGCAACTGTTCACCAACCCGCAGACGGAACGCCTTCAGGGCTTCCTCTCGGACGTCCTCTAGGCAGGACAAAGCCCAAGCGACAAAGAACCCCGTTTCCCTCCAATCAACCGTGGTTGAAGGGAAACGGGGTTCTTTGCTGTTCCTACAGTCCGTTCTTGACCCGCAGCACGGTAAGGGCCGCGGCATCGACCTTGGCACGGAAGGCCGGATCGGCCAGGGCCTTCTTCACCACTGCCTGGTGCATCGCGGGAATGCTGGTGGCGTCAGCGCAGACCAGCATGGTTCCCCCGGCAGTGAAGAAGTTCACTGCACGATCGGCATCGGACCAAGCCTCCAATTGCGCGGCGCTGCAGACGTCATCGGAGAGGATAATGCCGGTGAATCCGGCATCTCCCCGCAGCATGGCGTCCATGATCGCGGGGGAAAAAGGAGCAATATTGGCCGGATCGATTTTGTCGTAATAGGCATTGGAAACCATGACCCATTGAGCCCCCGACGTGATGGCCGCTTTGAAGGGCTCCAGCGCGGGATCCGTCCGGGTGGTGGCGGTGTCGCGCACGTGACTGGTCACATCGGTGTTGGGTACCACGCGCCCCAGGCCGGGAAAGTGCTTGACCACCGGGGCCACCCCCGCGTCCTTCATGCCTGCGGCAAAAGCATTTCCAAGTTCCGAGACCGTGTCAGGCGCAAAGCCGTACTCACGCTGGAAATGGCCGATTGGACCGTTGGAGGGTGCGAACTGCGGGCTGGTCACTGTATCCAGCACCGGGGCGAGGTTGACGTTGACCCCGACGCTGCGCAGTTCCTTGCCCCAGACGGCGGCGTCTGAACGGAGCTTGGCAGCTCCCGATGATGCCTGGACCAGCGCGGCGGGGATGGTGGAGAATCCGGGTCCGGAGAGAACCTGGACAAGTCCTCCCTCCTGGTCTGTGGCCACGAACAGCGGCACACCGCCTGTTGTGGCAGGCGAAACCGTCCCGGTCAACGATGAAACAACCGCCGCAGTAGCCGTCGTTCCCGCCTTGCTTCGGCCGCTGAGGTACACATTTCCGATGTGGTACTTCTTCAGCGCCTCCATGGTCGCCGGCTCGGCGCCGGTCGCTTTGGCAGCCACCATGAACATCTGCCCAACCCGCTGCTCAAGGCTCAGGGCAGCGAGCTGTTGCCCTGCCGTGGACGCAGTGGACGTGGCAGGTGCAGGTACCGAAGGTGTCGAAGGCGCGGTAGCGGAAGGAGGGGTGCTCGCAGGCGCGGCGGACGCAGTGGGCTGCGACGACGACGGCGACGCCCCTTCCGCAGCGGACGGACCGCCGGATGCCGTTCCGGCCGAGCAGCCTGACGCCATGGCGATCAAGGCTCCAGCGGCGGCGATGCTCATGCTGAGGGATGCAATGGTGTTGGACTTGCGCATGGTAAACCGTGAGTTCGTTGGGGGTTGGGTTTCCACCTACGAGCCTACCCTGATCGGAGACGACAATGCCCAGGACGCCGACACCGGGCAGTGTCGCCGTCCTGGGCAGGGGACAATACGCTAGGCCGAAGCCGCGGCCTTGGCGGCAGCCGGGAGGGCTTCGATGATGCGGTTCATCGCAGCGTCGTCATGGGCCGCCGAAAGGAACCAGGCCTCGAAGACCGACGGGGGCAGGTAGACACCGGAGTCCAGCATGGAGTGGAAGAACGGCGCGTAGCGGAAGCTTTCCTGCCCCTGGGCGTCGTCGTAGTTGTGCACGCCGTTGGCCGATGTCCCGAAAGCAACCGAGAACAGGTTACCTGCCCGCTGGATGGAGTGGTCCACTCCTTCGGCATCAAGGGCGGAGGAGAGTGCGGCCGAGAGCTCCAGCGAACGGGCATCCACGTAGGCGTAGACGTCGGGCGTTGCGTTGCTCAGCGTGGCGACGCCCGCGGCCATGGCCACGGGGTTCCCGGACAGGGTACCTGCCTGGTAAACCGGACCAACGGGAGCGAGGTAGTCCATGACGTCGGCGCGGCCGCCGAGTGCCGCCGTCGGCATTCCACCGCCGATGACCTTGCCGAACGTGAGCAGGTCCGGAGCCCAGCCTTCCTGGCGGCCCGTGAGGCCCCAGTAGCCCGCGTAGCCCGTGCGGAATCCGGTCAGGACCTCGTCGAGGATCAGGAGGGCACCGTGTTCCTTGGTGATGCGGGACAGTCCAGCGTTGAAGCCCTCCCCCGGGGTGACGACGCCCATGTTGGCCGGGGCTGCTTCGGTGATGACGGCAGCGATGTTCTTGCCGTGCGCGGCGAAGGCGGCCTCAACGGCGTCGAGGTCGTTGTAGGGCAGCACCAAGGTCTCGGCCGCGGTAGCTTCCGTGACCCCGGCCGAACCCGGCAATGCTAAGGTGGCGACGCCGGAGCCTGCAGCGGCAAGCAACCCGTCCAGGTGTCCGTGGTAGCAGCCGGCAAACTTGATGATCAGGTTGCGGCCGGTGTATCCGCGGGCCAAGCGCACAGCCGTCATGGTCGCTTCAGTGCCCGTGGACACCATGCGCAAGCGTTCGACGGCGGAGACGCGTTCCTTGACGATCTCCGCCAGGTTCGCCTCGTCCGGCGTGGAGGCGCCGAACGACAGGCCGCGGTCCACGGCTGCGTGCACGGCCTCGAGCACGGACGGGTGCGCGTGGCCGAGGAGCGCCGGGCCCCATGAACACACAAGGTCCACGTATTCCTGGCCGTCAGCGTCGGTGAGGTAGGCGCCCTTGGCGGAGACCATGAATTTCGGGTTTCCGCCCACGGAACCGAAGGCGCGCACCGGCGAGTTCACGCCGCCGGGCATCAGGGACCGTGCGCGGTCGAAAAGCTGATCGGACACAGGGGTGTTTGACGTCATGGTACCTATTCTTTCAGTGTTTCCAGGGCGGGCCTGCCGCCTGGCAGTAGCGAGGGCCGTCAGGCCGAAGCCAGCAGTTTGGCAACCCGCGGAGCCACCTCGGTGCCGTAAAGCTCGATGCAACGCATCATGGATTGGTGGGGCAACGTGCCGTTGCTGTACTTGAGGTCAAAGCGGTCCACTCCAAGGTTCCGCTTCAGCAGCGCGATCTTCTGCGCAACGGTCTCGGGCGAACCTACGTAGAGGGCACCTTCAGGACCGCACATGGCATCGAATTCGCCCCGGTTTCCCGGACCCCAACCGCGTTCGGCGCCGATTCTGTTCCGCTGCTCAAGCCAGTGCGGGAAGAGTTCCTCGCGGGCGGCTTCGTCGGTGTCGGCGATGAATCCGGGAGAGTGCGTTGCAATCTGGCGCATCGGGTGACCGTACTTGGCCATCGCTTCGCGGTATAGGTTGACCAAGGGGGCAAAGCGCCGTGGCTCTCCCCCGATGATCGCGAAGATGATGGGATAGCCGTATTCAGCGCAGCGCAGCACCGATTCCGGTGTTCCGCCCACTCCGATCCAGGCCGGAAGCAGATGGTGCTGGAGTTTCGGATATACCTGCAGGCCGCTGACGTTCGGCCGTGTGCGTCCCTCCCAATGCACCGGCTTTTGCGCCCGCACCTTGTCAAAGAGTTCCAGCTTCTCTTCAAAGAGGACCTCGTAGTCCGCCAGGTCCAGGCCGAACAGCGGGAAGGACTCGATGAACGATCCCCGCCCGAGCATCACTTCAGCCCGGCCATTGGAGATCGCGTCAACGGTGGCGAACCGCTGGAACACACGGATTGGATCATCGGAACTCAAGACAGTCACAGCCGAGCCAAGCCGGATCCGCGAGGTCACGGCGGCCGCCGCCGCCAGGAAGACCTCGGGCGCGGAAACCGCAAAGTCGCGGCGGTGGTGCTCTCCTACGCCAAACGCATGGATTCCGACGGCGTCAGCCAGCTTCGCTTCCTCCAGCAGCTCACGCAGGACTTGCGCGTGCTCCTTGGGATTCCCCTCGGCGTCGAGCCCGGCGTCGCCGAAAGTGTTCAGCCCGAGGAGGATCTGGTCGGCGGGAACGGGCGCCGTGGGATCGGAGGGAACGGATGTCATCAGGACTCCTTCAGCCAGCCTGCCAGTTCGGAGGCCCAATAGGTCAGGACGGTATCGGCTCCGGCACGCTTGATACCGAGCACCGATTCGGTGATGGCACCGCGCCTGTCGATCCAACCGTTGGCGGCAGCCGCTTCGATCATGGCGTACTCCCCCGAGATTTGGTAGGCCGAGACCGGGACCGGGCTCATTGCAGCAACGTCGGCCAGGATGTCGAGGTAGCTCATGGCCGGCTTGACCATCACCATGTCCGCACCCTCCTCGAGGTCCAGTTCAACCTCCAGGATTGCTTCGCGTCGGTTGGCCGCATCCATCTGGTAGGTGCGCCGGTCACCCTTGAGCTGCGAATCGACGGCCTCACGGAACGGACCGTAGAACGCCGAAGCGTACTTGGCGGCGTACGCCAGGACCGCGGTGTTCTTGTGTCCTGATTCCTCCAGGGCCTGGCGGATGACGGCAATCTGGCCGTCCATCATGCCCGAGGGCCCCAGCACGTGGGCACCCGCGTCGGCCTGCGCCACGGCCATTTGTCCGTAGATTTCCAAGGTTGCGTCGTTGTCGACGTAGCCCTCGGCGTCCAGCACTCCGCAGTGCCCGTGATCGGTGAACTCGTCGAGGCAAACGTCGCCCATGATGACAAGCTCGTCGCCAACTTCGGCCTTGACGTCCCGGATGGCCTTGTTGAGGACGCCGTCCGGGTCAAGGGAGGCGGTGCCGCGGGCATCGCGCACCGCCGGGACGCCGAAGAGCATGATGCCACCCACACCCAGCTCGACAGCTTCGGCGGCTGCCCGCTTCAAGGAGTCGGTGGTGTGCTGGACGACTCCGGGCATCGAGCTGATGGGGCTCGGTTCCGTGAGGCCCTCACGGATGAAGGCGGGGAGGATCAGATCGGCGGGGGCCAGCCTGTTTTCCGCGGTGAGCCTGCGCATGGCAGGAGTGGTGCGCAAGCGGCGGGGACGGTGGTTTGGAAAGCTCATTGCGGGTTCCCTTCGTTGGCGAAAACAGATTCCAGGGCGGCCACGATGCCGTCCGGTGTTGGTTCTTGGGCCGTGGCTGCCACCGTGATGCCGAGCCGGGAAGCTTCAGCCGCCGTCGGTCCTCCGATGGCGACGAAGCGGCTCCTGCCCAGGGTCGGGAAGGTGGCCGCCAGCCGCCGCGCGGCACTGGGTGAGGCGGCCACGACGGCGTCGACTGTTCCGTCGTCGAACGCCTTCCGGGCCTCGGCGGGGTCGAGGACTGGCGGAGTATCGCCAACGGAGTTCACGACGGCGGCAGGAACTTCCGCCCGGAGGCGGGATTCCTCGCGGGCCGGGTAATCGACGGTGTGGTAGGCAACGACTGTGGTGACGTCCGCGCCCTTGGCAGCCAAGCCTTTCCTCAGGCCGGGCGCTGCGATATCGGCCTGCGGCAGGAACACCCGCGAAGGTGCTGCTTCCCAGACTTCCACCAGGCCTTCGGCGGATTGGGCACCGGACGGTACCAAGTCAACGGCGAGGCCAAGGGTTTCGAGGACGCGACGGGACGACGTTCCAATGGTGGCCACCTTGGTTCCGGCGGACAGCAAGTCCGGCAGGGAGACACCACGTTCGGCGGCTTTCTCCACAAGGACCCTTACCGTGGTGACGCTGCTGATGACCAGCCAGTCAAAGCCGCCGGCGGAGAGCCGGTCCAGTCCGGCATCGATGGCGGCTTGGTCCTGGGCCTTTTCAAAATCGATCAAGGGCAGGACCAAAGGCTCCGCCCCCAAGCGGCCAAGGAGGCTGGCCAATGGACGGGCCCGGTCGGCGCTCCTGGTGATCAGGATCCGCCGACCGGCCAAACCAGTCGGCTTGGCCTGCCCGGCCCCGGCGTGCCGGGCAATCGCCTCCCCGGCATTCGCTTGCTCAGGACGCTGCAAGATCCGCGATCTCCGCGGCGCCGGCAGCCAGCAGAAGTTCGGCAACTTCAATGCCCAGCAGCGTCGCACCCACTTCAGTCAAACCGTCGGTGGCTTTCTTTTCGCGGACGGTCTTGGTGCCATCGACTGCGCACACCACGGCCTCCAGGTGCAGCATGCTGCCCTTCCGGAAGGCGTGGGCCCCAACAGGGGCCGCGCACCCGGCTTCGAGCCGGGCCAGGACCGCACGTTCAGCCGTCACGGCAAGGCGCGTGTCGTCGTCGTTCAGTGCTGCAAGCGCCTGTGCCAGCACGCCGTTCGAACCCTGCGCAGGTGCGTCCTCTGTACGGCATTCGATGGCCAACGCGCCCTGCCCGGGTGCGGGCAGCATCACGTCGGTGTCGAAGTACTCGCTGACTGTGTCCCGTCGATCGATTCTCTCCAGGCCGGCGGCGGCAAGCACCACGGCATCGAGGTCGCACGACTTGCCGGGGACAACCTCATCCGTCGCATTTCCAGGAAGCCCGGGGACGCGGCCGAGGCGGGTATCGACGTTGCCGCGGATGTCCAGAACCTCGATGTCCGGGCGGGCCGCCCGCAGTTGTGCTGCACGCCGGGGTGAACCGGTGCCGACTTTGGCTCCCGCAGGCAGTTCGGCCAGCGTCATGCCGTCACGGGCGCAAAGTACGTCCCGGACGTCCACCCGCTGGGGGGTGGCGGCGATGGACAGGCCGAGCGCCGACCCCGTGGGCAGGTCCTTGAGGGAATGCACGGCGACATCGCAGGTATCGGCCAGCAAGGCATCCCGGAGGGCGGCAACAAACACACCGGTACCGCCCATTTGGGAGAGGGACCCGGTTTTGACGTCGCCCTCTGTCTTGATGTGCACCAGCTCCACGGGGAAGCCACCCACTGCAGCCAGCTTGTCCGCAGTTTGCTGGGTCTGCGTCAGGGCAAGCTTGCTCGCCCGGGTCCCGATGCGGACAGTCACTTGGCTGCCTCCGAAGCAGGGTAGGCATCGTGGCGCGTTCCGATGGTGGTGCCAACTTCCGCGATGACCGGCTTGGCACCCCGGAAGTTCTCACAGCAGTTAGGGCGGCAGACGTCGTACCACGGGCCGAGGTCCGTGACGTGGGGGCGGTCCGCGATGTTGTTATCGACGGTCCGCTCGCAGATGAGGTCCACGAGTCCGGCAACGAAGGCCGCGTGCGTGCCCGGCGTCGGGACGCGGGTTGCTGCGATGTCGAGGTTCTTGCAGGTTTCCAGGGCCTCGGTGTCGAGGTCCCAGGTAACTTCCATGTGGTCGCTGACGAAGCCAAGGGGAACAATGACCACGCCGCGAACGCCCTGCGGAGCGATCTCTTCAAGGTGGTCGTTGATGTCCGGTTCCAGCCACGGAATGTGGGGCGCACCCGAGCGCGACTGGTAGACCAGGTCCCAAGCGACGTTCGGCGCCACGACGTCCATGATGGCCTGGGCGTTGGCAAGGTGCTGGGCAGCGTAGGCGGAGCCTTCGGCGAATTCGCGGGGCTCGTCTTCCGAACGGCCCGCGGCTTCAGCGTCCCGTGTCGGGATGGAGTGCGTGGCGAACAGGACCCGGATCTTGGAGTCCGGGTCAGCTTCACCTGCGGCGGCAAGCTTTCCACGGATCTCTTCCAGGCCGGCAGCAGTGCCCTCGAGGAACGGCTGGACCACGCCCGGGTGGTCGAAGTACTGGCGGATCTTGTCCACCTGCAACTTGCCGTCCAAACCTGTTTCGGTCAGCGCGATGCCGATGTCTTCGCGGTACTGGCGGCAGCTGGAGTAGCAGGAGTAGATGCTGGTGGTGAGCATCAGGATGCGGCGGTAGCCGGCGTCGTAAGCGTCCTGCAGGACCGGGGCGATGTAAGGGTCCCAGTTGCGGTTGCCCCACAGGACCGGCAGGTCGATGCCGCGCGTGGCAAGTTCGGCCTCGATGGCGGCTTTGAGTTCGCGGTTCTGCTGGTTGATGGGGCTGATGCCGCCAAAAGCACGATAGTGGTGCGAGACCTCTTCGAGGCGCTCGTCCGGGATCCCACGGCCACGGGTGACGTTGCGCAGGAAGGGAATAACGTCTTCCTGGCCTTCAGGACCACCGAAGGACGCCAGCAGCACGGCATCGTAGTTTTGGGGCGCCTGGCGGCCGCGCTCGGTCACTTCGTTCAGTTCGGTGGAGACGATCGGTGTGCTCACGCGAGGACCTCGGCAATCTCGGCTGCGGTGACCCGGCGGCCGGTGTAGAAGGGAATTTCTTCACGGACGTGGTTGCGGGCATCGGTGGCTCGGAGGTGGCGCATGAGATCCACGAGGTCCACGAGCTCGGGAGCTTCCAGGCCGAGGATCCATTCCCAGTCGCCCAATGCGAAGGAGGAGACGGTGTTGGAGATGACCTGCGGGAACTCGCGGCCCAGCATGCCGTGCTCGCGGAGCATGGCGCCACGCTCTTCGGCGGGCAGGATGTACCACTCGTAGGAGCGGACGAAGGGGTAGACGCAGAGCCAGGTGCTGGGTTCGACGCCGCGGGCGTACGCCGGAACGTGGCTCTTGGCGAACTCCGCTTCGCGGTGCACACCCATGGCCGACCAAACGATTTCGGTTCCGGCGAAGAGCTTGCTCCGGCGGATGGAGCGGACCGCTGCCTGCAGGTCCTCGGGCTTGGCTCCATGGAGCCACACCATGATGTCGGCGTCGGAGCGCATTGCCGAGACATCGTAGCTGCCGCGCAGGACCACTCCGTCGGCGGCAAGCTTTTCTACCAGGGCTTCGAATTCCTGGGCAGCATCGCCGCTGCGCAGGACGTCGGCCGAGCGCTTGAAAACAGTCCAGAGCGTAAAGAACTGCTCTTCGGTTTCAGCAGTTTTAGTGACAGATTCGACAGAAGTGTGGCTCATGGTTCAAGTTTGCCCCGTGCCGGCCCCTAAGTCGAAACGGATCAGTTCTACATGGCGTAGAAGTGACGTAAATCACGGAATCGTTGCTTCGTCGCCGCTTCCCTGGGCGAGTTGCCGCCGGGTGTCAGCCACGACGGCCGCCAAGCCGTTTCCGGCCAACCAACCGCCTACCACCACCAAGCCATCGGCAGCGGCACACACCTTCCTGACCTCGGCTACGCGCTGTTTGTGACCGACGGCCGCGAACGGCAAGGCTCCCGCCCACCGCACGACATCCCAACCGACAACGTCACTGCCGGACACCGGCACTGTCAGCAGCCTGGACGCGTCCTCCAACGCTGCGGCCAGGAGTGCGTCGTCGTCCAAGACCACATCGGCTCCCCCGCCGGCTTCCTCACGACGGCCATAGGAGAGGCGCACCACATGCGTGCCGGGGCCGGCCTCCTCGGCCAGCCAGTCCCATTTGGCCGTTGCATGGGTCAAAGCCTTGGCGGTAATACCGGGCGTTTGCGGCGCCACCAGGATTCCGGTTCCGCGCGGCCTGCCGTCCAGTTCAGGCAGGTCCACAACGAGGGTCACCAGGCTCACCAGGGGTCCAGGCGCGGGACGCAGGGCAGCCAGCGCGGGCAAGGACTTCTCCAGCAGCCCGACGGCGGCCGGACCGTCCAGCGCGACCACCAGCCGGTCGGCGTCGTACGCGGAACCACCGGCGGTGACCCGCCAGCCGTTCCGGGTCTTCGCTACGTCTTCGGCGCGTTTGTCCGTCAACAGCCCTACGCCACGGTCCCGGAGATCCGCCAGCAGCGCGGTGACCAATGTGTTCATGCCACCGTTCAGGCCGGCGACGGCGGAACCCGCCTTCGCCGGGCCGGCGCCGGCTTTCCGCTGCGCCGCCACCGCGGCGGCAAGCGAACCATGCTTGCGGATTCCGGCACGCAGTCCGGGAGCCACCATGTCCACATCGAGAAGGCCGGGATCAGCGGAATGGACACCGCCGACCACAGGGGAAACGAGCCTGTCGAGGACCTTCTTCCCCATCCGGGCACGGACCAACGACGAGACACTCGTGACCTCGGAGGAGGTCCCTACGGTTGCCGGCAGCCAACGGTCAAAGGAAGCCCGCAATGCCCCCGCGAACCCGAGTGAACGCCTCACTTCGGGATCCCATGGGTTGGCAGGAATCCCCAGGACACCGGTTTTGGGCAGTTCCTGCGGGCCATCGGGCAACTGGACCCAGGCACCACCGGGGTGGGGAGCGACGATCTGCTCCCCCAGGCCGAGTTCGACTGCGAGGTCCGCTACAGCCGGGGACCGCGTGGCAAAAGACTCCGCGCCGCTGTCCAGGCGCAAACCGGCAACCACATGGCTCCCAACGCACCCTCCCCACGATCCTGTTGCCTCCAGCACGGTGACTCCAGCCCCCGCCATGGCCAATTCCCGCGCGGCCAGAAGACCAGAGATGCCACCGCCCACCACCACTGAGGTGGTTGTTGGCTTGTGCGTTGCGTGTCCGCCGCGCATGCGCCCCTACTTGGCGGGGATCGAGTGGATGAGTTCCACAACGCGCGTGAGCACTGTGGGATCGGTTTCCGGCGGCACTCCATGGCCAAGGTTGAGCACGTGGCCCGGGGCAGCGGAGCCGGCGGCGATGACGTCGCGGACATGCGCCTCAAGGACTTCCCATGGGGCGGAGAGCAGCGCGGGGTCGATGTTGCCCTGCAAAGGAACCGTGCCACCGAGGCGCCGGTTGGCTTCATCCAGCGGCAAGCGGTAGTCGACGCCGACGACATCCACCCCGACGTCGCGCATCGCCACGAGGAGTTCGGACGTTCCGGTGCCGAAGTGGACCAGCGGAGCGCCCAGGCCGCGGACGTGGTCCAGGGCGCGGGCCGAGGCAGGTGCAACGTACTTTGTGTAGTCGGCCAGGCCCAGGGAACCGGCCCACGAGTCGAAGAGCTGCCCGGCGGATGCGCCGGCTTCGAGCTGGGCCTGAAGGAACAGGCCCGATGCATCGGCGGCCCAGTTGGCCAAAGCAGTCCAGGTCTCCGGGTCGGCGTGCATCATGGTGCGCGGGCCGAGGTGGTCGCGGGAAGGCCTGCCCTCCACCATGTAGGCGGCCAGCGTGAACGGTGCTCCGGCGAAGCCGATCAACGGGGTGCTGCCAAGTTCGGCAACCGTGAGCCGGACAGCTTCGCGGATGGGCTCCAGCGCTTCCCACGTCAAGGTCGGAAGCGCCGCCACGTCCTCGGCAGTCCGGACCGGCTTGTCCAGCACGGGACCTACGCCCGGAACGATGTCTACGCCGACACCGGCCAGCTTGAGGGGAATGACGATGTCCGAGAAGAAGATCGCGGCATCGACATCGTGGCGGCGGACGGGCTGAAGCGTGATTTCAGAAGCCAGCTCCGGGCGCAGGCACGAGTCCAGCATGGCAACGCCTTCGCGGACTTTCAGGTACTCGGGCAGCGAGCGGCCAGCCTGGCGCATGAACCACACGGGCCTGCGGGACGGTGTGCCACCGCGGTAAGCGGTGATCAGCGGTGAGTCCGAAGTGCGGCCGTCCTTCAACGGGTGGTTGGCGTCGAGGCTACCCGCCGGGGAGTTGGAGGCCGTACTCTTGGATGCTGCCGAGCTAGAAGTCATGCCTTTGATTGTGCCGAAAATCCAGGCCAAAAGATAACGACAAGCTGTCATGTACCGCCCATCCGGGGGCGGTGTGGCGCGGATCACCGGAGTCCGTGGGGAGACCCACGGTGCCATATTGTTCTACCGGGCTACGAAAAAGCTATGATTGGGGTGCTGTGGTTCTTTTCTCATTGGTGGCTACACACGCCGACATCGACCTCGAAACCGTCGCTCAGTTGAGCAACGGTTCCTCCGGGCTTGCCTCTTCGGCCCTCACAGAATCCCCCGTGGTGTCCGGAGCGGTGGTCCTCGCCACCTGCAACCGCTACGAGGTATACGGCGAAACGGCCAACGGTGATGACCTTGAAGCAGCCCGCTCCGCCCTCATTTCCCGGATCAGCGAGCTCAGCGGCCTCAACGAACAGCTTGTTTCGCGTTCCTTCGCGACCCACACCGGCCCCGAGGTCACCCGCCACCTCTTCGCAGTCAGCTCCGGTCTCGACTCTGCCGTGGTAGGCGAGCGTGAAATCGCCGGACAGGTACGCCGCGCACTTATTACGGCCCAGCAGGAAGGGACTGCCAGCTCAGGCCTCGTCCGTCTCTTCCAGGCCGCGTCCAAGACAGCCAAGGATGTCGGCGCCCAAACAGCGCTCGGCTCACGCGGGTTGTCCATCGTCTCAGTTGCCCTCGACCTCGCCACAGACCTTGCCGAGAACGAGGACTGGTCCACCAAGAAGGTCGTGGTCTTCGGAACGGGAGCCTACGCAGGCGCCACCATGTCCCTCCTGCGGGAACGCGGTTGCACGGATATCTCCGTCTACTCTTCCTCCGGCCGGGCGGAAGCTTTCGTCGCCACACGCGGCGGTACCGCGCTCGACGCCGACACCCTCCCCACCGCTGTGGCCGAAGCTGACGTCATGATCGGCTGCAGTGGCTCAGACAACCGGGTGGAAGCCGCGGACCTTGAACGCGTCCGGGCCAACTCGGGCAAGCCATTGATCGCCATCGACCTCGCCCTGACCCACGACTTCGATCCCGCCGTAGGAGAACTCGACGGCGTGGAACTGCTGACCCTCGAGTCGGTACGGCTCGCCGCACCCCAGGAACAGGCAGAATCGCTGTCCCAAGCCAGCGCGATTGTCACCGGCGCCGCTGCCTCTTTTGAGTCCGAACGTGAGGCGCGTTCCGTGGACACGGCCATCGTGGCCCTGCGCCGCCACACCATGAACGTCCTCGACGCCGAGATGGAGAAGGTCCGCGCCCGTCATGGCTGCACGGCCGCCGCCGAGGAAGTGGAGTTCGCGCTTCGCCGCATGGTCAAGCAACTGCTCCACATCCCCACCGTCCGCGCCCGTGAGCTTGCCGCCAACGGACAGCAGGACGACTACGTCGCAGCCCTCGAGGCACTGTACGGAATCCAGGTGGAGCAACCACAGGCAGCTGCCGCGGCCCCGGAATGCCCCGTGGACCACCAGCAGCTCCGTTCTGAAAGCGCCTAGGCTCTCCCAGACCTAGGCAAAGGCGTTCACCCCGGTCAGTTCCGCCGACAACGCCCACAACCTGGCCGCATCCTCTTTATCGACGGCATGGGCATCCACACCCTGGTAGCGAGCCAGCGGAGACTCCTTGTCGGTCGGCTTGGCAATGTCACAGTCTTCGCAGTAGACGCCGCCCATGCCGTTGAGGGCCGGTGAGGTGGCTGCCCACACCGACGTCGCGGCTCCTTGTTCGGGAGTCTTGAATCCTTCGCGGACGTTGCCCGCGGCGTCCATCCAGCCCGCGGCCACCATTTCCTCTTTGGGAAGATGCCGCTGCAACTCTGTCATGATCCCGCCCGGGTGGACTGCGAACGCGCGCACGCCCAATTCCCTGCCGAAATGGTCGAGTTCAACGGCAAACAGGGCATTGGCCGTTTTTGCCTGCCCATAGGCCTTCCACTTGTCATAGCCGCCGGTGAAGTTGATGTCGTCGAAACGGATCGGAGAGAGCTTGTGTCCGGTCGATGACAATGAGACGACCCGCGCATTCCCGGACGCCTGCAACGCCGGCCACAGCGTGTTGACCAGCGTGTAGTGCCCCAGATGGTTGGTGGCGAACTGGGCTTCCCATCCTGGCCCAACCCGTTGCTCAGGGCTGGCCATGATGGCGGCGTTGTTGATCAGGATGTCTAACCTGCCGTGGTCCTCCAGGAAACGCCTCGCAAACCCTTTCACGCTCTCCTGGTCGGCCAGGTCCAGCTGTTCCACCCGGACCGATTCGGACAAGCCGGCATCGGCAAGGACGGAACGGGCGTGTTCGAGCCGGCGCGCAGGCACCGTCACTTCTGCCCCTGCCGAGACCAAAGCGCGCACAGTTTCCAGCCCCAAACCTGAGTAACCACCGGTGACGATTGCCGTCTTGCCTCGCAGGTTGATGCCGTCAATAACCTCCATGGCTGTGGAGCCGTGCCCGAATCCGGAGCCGATGGGGCGTTGTTCTGTTTCAGTCCGTTCTTCGCTCATGCTTGAGCTTCCCAGACAAGCCTGAAAGCAGGCAATGAATCAGTAAACGGGCTTGCTTGGCTCCACTTGCCGCACCCAGGCGAGAATGCCGCCGTCGAGGTGTTTAACGCGGCTGTAGCCGGCCTTGCGTGCCGCTTCCAGCACCGCTGCCGAACGCGTTCCGGCCTTGCAGTGGAACACGATGTCCTTATCCTGCGGCAGCTCAACCCAGGCTTCGCCGGAAAGGATGCGGCCCTGCGGAATCAGGACCGAACCGTCGATGCTCACGATGCTGTGCTCTCCGGATTCGCGGACATCCACCAGCTCGAAGTCCCGCTCCCCCGAGTCCCGCTCAGCAAGCATCCGGGCCAGCTCCGTCGCGGTGACCGTGTGGTCCTGGTCGGTTGCGGCAACCGGAGTCACTCCGCAGAATGCCTCGTAGTCGGTCAGTTCCGTGATGGGCTCCGCTTCAGGGTCCTTGGAAACCTTGATTTCCCGCCAGCTTCCGCCCAAAGCGTCGAACAGCGCCACTCGCCCCAGCAAGGAACGTCCGACGCCAGTAATCAGCTTCACGGCTTCGGTCACCATGAGCGAACCCACCGCTGCGCACAGCATGCCAAAGACGCCTCCCTCACCGCAGGACGGCACCGAACCAGCCGGAGGGGCTTCCGGGTAGAGGTCCCGGTAGCTGGGGCCGTGCTGGGCCCAGAAGACGCTGACCTGGCCATCAAAGCGGAAAATGGAGCCCCACACATACGGCTTGCCCAGGATGGCCGCGGCATCGTTGACCAGGTAACGGGTGGCGAAGTTGTCCGCACCGTCCAGGATGAGGTCGTACTGGGCGAAGAGTTCCAAGGCGTTGGAAGAATCCAGCCGGAGGTTGTGGAGGACCACGTTCACCAAGGGGTTCAGTTCCGCGATGGCATCACGGGCAGATTCGATCTTGGGCTTCCCCACATCCTTGACGCCATGGATGACCTGGCGCTGCAGGTTGCTGAGGTCGACGTCGTCGTCGTCCACGATTCCAAGCGTTCCCACGCCCGCCGCAGCCAGGTACAGCAACGCGGGCGAGCCCAGACCGCCGGCGCCGATGACAAGAACCTTCGCATTCTTGAGCCTGCGTTGGCCCAGGGCTCCGATTTCGGGAATGATGAGATGCCGTGAGTACCGCTCCACCTCTGCCGGCGTGAGCCCGGCGGCCGGTTCGACGAGGGGTGGCAGGACTGTGGGCGCGGCGGAGTGGGCAGCAACAATTGAGGCCATACCCCAATGTATGCCTGCCGATGCCGCCGGGTCATATTACCCACCGGTAGAGTGGTCATAACTGCAAAGGAAAGGCGGCAGACTGTGGCTGACGGCACACGGGCAAACGATGAGGCACCCGCAAAGCAGGAACGGGCCGTTGCACCCCGTTCACCAAGGCTGCCCAGGGACGAGCGCCGTGCACAGCTGCTGAACGCCGCCTTGGAAGTCTTCGTTTCCAACGGATTCCATGGCGCAGCGATGGACGAAATCGCTGAAACCGCCCATGTGAGCAAGCCGGTGCTGTACCAGCACTTCCCGTCCAAGCGGGAGCTCTACATGGCCCTCCTGGACAGCCATTTGGCAACACTGACGGACTTGATGCTGGGCGCCCTGAACTCCACCACGGACAACAAGGAACGCGTCAAGGCTGTCATGCGCGCCTATTACCGGTTCATCGCCGACGACGACCAGGCGCACCGCTTGGTGTTTGAGTCCGACCTCATCAATGATCCCGACGTCAGCTCCCGCTTGGAGACGTTCAACAAGACCTTCGCTGACGCCGTCGCGCATGTGATCGCCGAGGACACGAAACTTCCGCCCCTCGAGGCCCAGCTCCTGGGCCGCGGCTTGGCAGGAATGGCCCAGGTCAGCGCCCGGTATTGGCTGGAAACGGATGGAAACCTTGACCTCGATGTAGCCAGTGATCTGATCTATCGTTTAGCTTGGCGCGGAATCAGTCGATTCCCCAAAGAGTCCTAGGCTACAAATAGAGGACTGACTTAACACTTGATTGGCTTGGAGGCCTTGCTGTGGAAGTAAAGATCGGCATTCAAAACGTTGGCCGTGAAATTGTGCTCGAATCCGCTCTGGATGCTGACGCCGTCGCCAAGATCGTGGCCGAAGCCGTGTCCAAGGGCTCGGAACTGCGGCTGACCGACGAGAAGGGCCGCCAGATCATCGTTCCCGGAAACGTGCTGGGCTACGTGGAGATCGGTGCCGAGGAAGTCCGCCGGGTCGGCTTCGGTGCACTCTGACACTGATCCGCCCATCTGCCGCTAAGGAGTTCCCATGCTTTCCCTCGTCATCGTGGTCCTGGTTACCGTTGCCACTGGCTTCATAGTCTGGGCAAACGACAAGCGGCACAGCAGGTATGGAATTGCGTTGCCGGCCGGTGTTTCAGCCGCGGTCGGTGCCCTGAGCTGGGTAGCTTTCATCAGCGCAGGGCTTGGGTACCAGCCGGGCGCAACGTGGATCCCATGGGTCCTGCCGATGGTGCTCGGCACCGCGGCAGCAGCGGGCGTGGTTGTCTATCTTGGTCGCACGCGCACCAAGCACGACACCGAGGCCCTGACCAAGGCGCTGCGTCTCTAGGGCTCAAACGTCTCTAGGCCTTAAACAAGGATGACCATCACCGCGAGGTGATGGTCATCCTTGTTTAAGGCCCGGGTTTAAGCCCGGCTAGAGGAACTCTGCCCGGCCTTCCATGGCAGAGGACGCCAGGGCGTGCTCACGTTTCGGAATCCGGCCTGCCTGCTTGGCGAGCCGCCCCGCGATGACGGCATGCTTGAAAGCCTGCCCCATCTGCACGGGGTTCTGGGCGCGGGTGACGGCAGTGGCCAGCAGGACGGCATCGCAGCCCAGTTCCATGGCAAGGGCGGCGTCGGAGGCTGTGCCTATACCCGCGTCCAACACCACCGGTACGGAGGCACGGGACACGATGAGTTCAATATTGTGCGGATTGAGGATCCCCAGTCCGGTTCCAATGGGCGAGCCGAGCGGCATGACGGCCGTGGCACCCAGGTTCTCCAGACGCAGCGCCAGGACGGGATCGTCGTTGGTGTAAGCGAAGACCTTGAAGCCCCTGTTCACCAGTTGCTCCGTTGCTTCGACCAGCTCCACCGCATCGGGCAGGAGCGTGTGTTCGTCCGCAATGACTTCCAGCTTTACCCAGTCGGTCTCCAAAGCCTCACGGGCGAGTTCTGCCGTCATCACCGCGTCCTTTGCCGTGAAGCAGCCCGCCGTGTTCGGCAGGACACGGATGTTGTTGTCCACCAGGAGCTGGAAGAGCGAACCTGTTTCAGCGGTCGAGTAGCGCCTCATGGCCACTGTTGTGAGCTCGGTTCCCGAAGCCAGGAGCGCGGCTCCCAGGCCGTCAAGGCTGGGCGCACCTCCAGTGCCCATGATCAGCCTGGAGCCCAGTTCGACGCCGTCGATCACCAATGCGTCGGTGCGGACTTCCGTGTTTGCCTGGGTCATCGTTCAGCCTCCCTGTACTGCGGTTACGAGTTCGAGTTCGTCGCCGTCGGCCAGCGCAGTAGCCGCCCATTGGCTCCGCGGTACCACCTCGGAATTGCGGGCGACGGCGACACCCAGCTTTCCGCCGTCGGCCGCCTGTCCCCGGTGGTCCAGGGCGCGGCCGGTGACGGCGGTGACCACACTGCTGACAGAAGCGCCATCGAGCACTTCGTGCACGGCGCCGTTGAGCTTGATGTTCATACTGTTTCCTTGCTGTGGAGAGAGCAACGCGGGGTCATTTATGGCCCCCTGAAGGGGTTGCCATGGGCCATAAGTGACCCCGCGTTGCGTTGAAGCGGTCAGGGCGGAAGATGGACCAGCGGGGGTCGGTGGAGCCACTCAGCAGCTCCCCCACGATCGCGGCGGCTATGGGAGTGAGGAGGACACCGTGCCGGAAGAATCCCGTGGCGATCACGAGGCCTTCAACCTCGCCGGTGGAGTTGCCCACACGGCCCAGCAACGGGGCGTTGTCCGGAGTTCCTGGTCGTGCGCGGGCCGTTGCCTCCAGGAGTTCGAGTTCAGCAACCGCAGGCACGAGAACCTGCGCGTCACGCAGGAGTTGGTAGACGCCACCGGCCGAGACGGCGTTGGACGTCGCGGACAGACTGTCCTCGCGTTGCGTAGCGCCGATCACCACGGTTCCGTCCTCCCGCGGAACGATGTACACGGGCACTCCGCGGACCATCCCCCGGACTGTGGCGGTGACCAGCGGACGGAGGTGGGCCGGGACGCGTAGTCGGAGGATGTCTCCGTAGACCGGCCTGACTGGAAGGCTGAGTCCCTCGGGAAGGCCCTGCAAGTGAGGGGCTCCCAGCCCATTGGCCACGACCGTTTCGGCCGCGTGGACGGTGCCGCCGTCTTCAAGCTCGACACCGGCAACCCGGTCGCCGTCCCACAACAACCCGCGGGCCGAGGCCTCAACGGCGAACCCATCCCCGGCCCCCTTCACCCAGCTGCCATCATCCGGCGAATGCGCGGCAAGGACCGCCAAAAGGTGGCTCGCCAACTTCCGCGGATCAACCTTGTGATCAGCGGGAATGTCGAAGGCACAGGAAATTTGCGGGCTCAGCAGTGGTTCGCGGTTCCGTGCCTCACGCAAGGACAGCGGCTCAACCTCCAGGCCCGCCGAAAGCTGAACCGAGCGAAGGTCTGCGAGCGCCCTGCGGTCGGCGGCGTCGGCACCCACGGCGAGGGTCGGCGTCGTGCTGTATCCGGTGGCTTCCGTGGGCTGAGGCAGGCTGCCCACGAATGACGGCCACAATCGGGATGACTCGACCATGAGGTCCAGGAGGTCTTCTTCCTGGTAGTGGAGTTCGCTCACCGGTGCCAGCATTCCGGCAGCCGCAAAGGTAGCGCCGCTGGCCGGCGCCGGGTCGATGAGGGCCACGGAGCGGCCCAGCTTCCGCAATTGATGGGCAATGCCCAGGCCGATGACGCCTCCGCCAATGACAGCGACATCTGCGTGAATGGCTTCTGCCATCTGATTCCTTCCCTACGCCGGTACTAGCCGGATCAGGTCAAGCGGTCGGCTCTTAAGCCCTCTCAGCCGGACGGTCACAATGATGGTCGTCGCGGCTCCCGCGGTACGTGCCCAGTTTAGAGGAACTAGTGTGGTTTCCATGACCCAGCATCAATCCCTCGCCTCGGCCCGCCTCTACCTGTGCACTGACGCGCGCAAACGCCAAGGCGATTTTGAAGACTTTGTGGACGCAGCTTTCCAGGGCGGAGTGGACATCATCCAACTCCGCGACAAGGCGGTGGAAGCTGCTGAGGAATTGGAATTGCTGGCCGTCCTGCGCAGCGTTGCCGAACGCCACGGACGGCTCTGGGCAGTCAACGACCGTGCCGATATTGCCAGTGTTTCCGGGGCTCCTGTGTTCCATGTGGGCCAAAAGGACCTGCCCCTGGAGGTCGCCCGTACCTTCTTGCCCCACCCTGCCGTCATAGGCCTGTCCACCCACACTCCCGAGCAAGTGAACGCGGCCATCACCGCCTCGCCCAGCGACCCGGGCCTGGACTACTTCTGTGTTGGCCCGGTATGGGCAACGCCCACCAAGCCCGGCCGCGACGCCGTGGGAACCGGCTTGGTCACATATGCCGCGGAAGCGATCAAGCGCGCTGAAGAGACCACAGGCGGGGCCGTTGATTTGCCCTGGTTCGCGATCGGTGGAATCGACCTTGGCAACGTAGAAGAGGTACTCGCAGCCGGTGCCAGCCGCATCGTCGTCGTCCGCGCCATCACCGAGGCGGAAGACCCGACGGCGGCAGCGAAGTCGATGCTCGAAGCCCTCGACGCCGCTTAGCGGCAACTCCGCACGTTAGCGACGGTAATAAGCCCGCAGTCGCTTGGCGGCTGCGGGCTTTTGCCTGGTGGGCGTCCAAGACTATCGGCCTGTTTCGGGCTACGCTGACTTTCGTGTCACATCACCGGATAGCGCCCAACGTCGACGATTCCTCGGACCAGCTCGCCGCAGCCCTCGCGGCCCTGCGGACGGAGCTTGAGCTGCCCGGCGAGTATCCCGCTGAGGCCGTGCAAGAGGCGCGTGACGCCGTCGAATCCCTCCGCCTGCCCGGGCGGGACCTCAGGCATGTCACCTTCGTGACCATTGACCCCGCGACCTCCACGGACCTTGACCAAGCGCTGTACATCGACCGTGCCGGCGAAGGGTACAAAATCCTTTACGCGATCGCCGATGTTCCATCCTTCGTAGCACCCGGAGGAGCCCTGGATTCGGAAACGCGGCACCGGGGTCAAACACTCTACGCGCCGGACGGGCGCATTCCTTTGCACCCTGAGATCATCAGCGAAAACGCCGGGAGTTTGCTGGCGAACCAGGACTGCGGGGCCTTCGTCTGGGACTTCGATCTGGACGCCAAGGCGGAGGTGGTGAGCGTTTCCGTGGCGCGGGCAACCGTGCGAAGCCGCGCCAAACTCAGCTACGCCGGCGCACAGCAACAGATAGACGAGGGAACTGCACCGCCCGTACTTCAGCTCCTCAAGGAAGTTGGACTTAAAAGGGTCGAGCTGGAGCGGCTTCGTGGCGGGGCCAGCCTCAACATGCCCGAGCAGGAAATCGTCCAGGTGACCGACGGCGGGTACAGAATCGTCGCGGCGCCGTCCTTGCCGGTGGAGGACTGGAATGCGCAGATCTCGCTCATGACGGGGATGGCGGCGGCACAACTGATGCTCGATGGCAAGATCGGCATCCTGCGGACCATGCCTGCCCCCGATGAAAGATCACTGCAGCACTTCAGGCGGCAAACTGCAGCCCTGGGCAAGCCCTGGGACGGCAAGGTCTCCTACGGTGAGTATCTGCGGACACTGGACGCTTCCGATCCGAAACAGCTGGCCATCCTGCACTCCGCCGGAACATTGTTCCGGGGCGCCGGCTATACCCCTTTTGACGGCGAAGTGCCCGAAACGGTGATCCAGGCAGCCATCGGCGCCCCCTACGCCCACACCACTGCTCCCCTGCGGCGGCTCATTGACCGCTTTGTCCTGGTGATTTGTGAAGCGCTGTGCAACAACAAAGAGATCCCGCGCTGGGCACGCGAGGCCCTGCCGTCCTTGCCCGAGATCATGGGCGCTTCCGATCAATTGGCAGGGCGGTTGGAACGTGCGGCACTGGACACGGTGGAGGCCGCGCTGGTGGCGGGACATGTGGGCCAGGAGTTCGACGCCGTTGTCATTTCCGGTTCCAAGCCATCGAACGGAAACGGCAACAACGGCAATGGAACCAGGGGCAACGGCAATGGCAACGGCGTCCCCTATGGCGTTGTCCAGATCGCCGAGCCCGCAGTCACGGCACGGTGTGACGGCGAACTGGAGTCAGGTACCAAGGTGCGGGTACGCCTCGTAAAGGCGGAAATTGCCACGCGGGAGATCCGGTTTGAGCTTCTGGGCTGACGCGCTTCAGTCACCGATCCGGGCTTTATGGCTCCCAGAGGATAGACTGGGCGTGTAGTAATGGATGCCCGGTCGTTGATTCAGTTAATTTTTGAACTCAACAAGCCCGCCCCTACGCGATCTTGAGATGTACCAACTGGTCACCAGTGCCAGTACTTAGATAGCCCGCGATCGGCTTCCACTGGAATTGCTTGCGCGCCCGTTCTGCTCCGGTACGGCTATGCCATCCCGTTGAGCATGCAGCGCCAATGCCTAAATGAATAAGGAAACTCCCTGTGAGTGAATTGCACACCCATGAAGTCCTGACGGACTCCACCGGAACCGAGACCATCGAACCCGAGGAAACGATCACCTCGGACGAGACGCCCCACGAGATCGAAGAAAAGTCGTTCGCCGACTACAACGTCCGCGCGGACATCGTTGAGTCACTGGCCGACGCCGGAATCACGCACCCCTTCCCGATCCAGGCCATGACGCTGCCCGTGGCCCTGAGCGGCCACGACATCATCGGCCAAGCCAAGACGGGCACCGGCAAGACGCTGGGCTTCGGCATTCCCGCCCTGCAGCGGGTCATCGGCAGGGACGACGCAGGCTACGAGAAGCTTGCCGTTCCTGGCGCCCCGCAGGCCTTGGTCATCGTTCCCACCCGTGAACTTGCCGTGCAGGTTGCCAACGACCTCCAGGCTGCATCCCGGAAGCGCAACGCCCGCATTGCCACCATCTACGGCGGCCGCGCCTATGAGCCCCAGATCGAAGCACTGCAGAAGGGCGTCGAGATCGTCGTCGGCACGCCCGGCCGCCTGATCGACCTCTACAAGCAGAAGCACCTGAGCCTCAAGAACGTCAAGATGGTGGTCCTGGACGAAGCCGACGAGATGCTGGATCTCGGCTTCCTTCCCGACGTCGAAACTCTGATTGCCGGCACCCCCGCGGTCCGCCAGACCCTCCTGTTCTCGGCCACCATGCCTGGTCCGGTCATCGCCATGGCACGCCGCTACATGACGCAGCCCACCCACATCCGGGCCGCCGACCCCAACGATGAGGGCCTTACCAAGCGCGACATCCGCCAGCTCATCTACCGTGCACACAGCATGGACAAGACTGAAGTTGTGGCCCGCATCCTCCAGGCCAAGGGCCGCGGACGCACTGTCATCTTCACCAAGACCAAGCGCACTGCAGCCAAGGTCGCAGAGGAATTGGTGGACCGTGGCTTCGCCGCCGCTGCCATCCACGGCGACCTGGGCCAGGGCGCCCGCGAGCAGGCCCTGCGGGCTTTCCGCAACAACAAGGTGGATGTTCTGGTGGCAACCGATGTCGCCGCCCGCGGTATCGACGTCGAGGACGTCACCCACGTCATCAACTACCAGTGCGTCGAGGACGAGAAGATCTACCTGCACCGCGTTGGCCGTACCGGCCGTGCAGGCAACAAGGGCACCGCCGTGACTTTCGTTGACTGGGACGATGTCCCTCGCTGGGCCCTGATCAACAAGGCTCTTGGCCTCAACGTTCCCGAACCTGTCGAGACCTACTCCTCCTCACCGCACCTGTACACCGACCTCGACATCCCCGAGGGCACCAAGGGCCGCCTGCCCCGTAACAAGCGCGTCCTCGCCGGCGTCGACGCCGAGGTGCTGGAGGACCTGGGCGAGACCGGGAAAAAGAACGGACGTTCGGGCGGTTCCGGCCGTGACGGCAAGCGCGACGGCGGCCGTGGCCGCAGGTCCGGCGACTCCAAGTCAGGCGACTCGCGCGAAAGCAAGGGCGACGGCGGCCGCAACCGCACCCGTCGTCGTCGTACGTCCGAGGGCGAAGCAGCTCCGGCTGCCGGTGCGACCGAAGCCCGGACGGGAACCGCCGACAACGCTGAGAAGCCTGCCCGCACGCGTCGTACCCGTACGCGTCGCCGCAATGGCGAAGTTGTTTCCGGTGAGTCGGCTGCTGCCCAGCCTGGCAACACCGAGGCCTAATTCCGTCAATGGCTGAAACTGTTTGGGCGCCGGACGGCGGCAACATGGTGGTGCACGCGGATAACGCGGAATTCCTTCCAACGCTGCCGGACGGCGCCTTCACACTCATCTACGTGGACCCGCCCTTCAACACGGGCCGCGTGCAGCGGCGGCAAGAGACCCGCATGGTCCGCAACGCCGACGGCGACGGCGACCGCGTCGGCTTCAAAGGCCGCTCCTACGACACCATCAAGGGTGCCCTGCACAGCTACGACGACGCCTTCAGCGACTACTGGTCCTTCCTGGAGCCCAAGCTCGTGGAAGCCTGGCGCCTGTTGGCGGACGACGGCACCCTGTACCTGCACCTCGATTACCGCGAGGTCCACTACGCCAAGGTGATGCTGGACGCGATCTTTGGCAGGGAGTGCTTCCTCAACGAGATCATCTGGGCCTATGACTACGGTGCCCGGGCCAAGAACCGCTGGCCCACCAAGCACGACAACATCCTTGTCTACGTCAAGAACCCCACGAAGTACCACTTCGACAACGAGGAAGTGGACCGCGAGCCCTACATGGCCCCGGGCTTGGTGACACCGGCCAAACGCGAGCGCGGAAAGCTGCCGACGGACGTCTGGTGGCACACCATCGTCTCGCCCACCGGGCGCGAAAAAACCGGTTACCCCACCCAAAAACCCGAGGGACTGGTGCGAAGGATCGTCTCCGCATCAAGCCGCAAGGATGACTGGTGCCTGGACTTCTTCGCCGGCTCCGGGACCCTCGGCGCCGTGGCCGCGAAGCTGGGCCGCCGGTTTGTGTGTGTCGACCAGAATGAGCAGGCCATCGAGGTCATGCGGAAACGCCTCGGCGCCAAGGCAGTGTTCCACGAGCTGCTGCCCACCGGCCCGCAGGCCTGAGACAGCAGCCCTTCGCCTGTTGTCTGCCGCTGTTCAGGCAACTGCCTGCCTAGGCAGCGCCCTTCACGAACGCCGTCACCGAGTCTGCGATCATCTGCACCGCAATGGCTGACAACAGCAACCCTGCGATCCTGGTGACCAGTTCCACGCCGTTCTCACCAAGGACGCGTTGGACCACGCCTGCGAAGCGCATCGCGAGGTAGAGCGAGGCCAGGACCACAGCGATACCGGTGCCCACGGCGAGGTAGTCTGACAGTTCAGTGGACTGCTGCACGAACACCATCACCGCCACAATCGCACCCGGGCCCGCCATGAGCGGCGTCCCCAGTGGCACAAAGGCGACGTTCTTGTACTTGGCCGCGTTTTCCTCGCCGCTGGTGTTTCCGGTCAGCAACTGCAAGGCGATGAGGACCAGAAGCAACCCGCCCGCACCTTGCAAGGCGGCCAACGAGATGTGCATGTAGTTCAGGATCGATTGGCCGAAGATGGCAAACAGCACAATTACGCCGGTGGCAACCAGGAGCGCCTGGAAGGCTGAACGGTTCCTGTCCTTCGCCGACAACTGAGCCGTCAGGGACATGAAAATCGGCACCGTTCCCGGCGGATCCATGATGACGAACAGGGTAACGATCACCGATGCCAGCAGCTGCAGGTCCATCAACGGGCCCCTTTCACCGGGCGGGCCCCTGTCACCGGACCACCGTGCTGCCCGTTGCCAATTCTTCGATCCGCGCCAAGACCTCCGGCGAAGTCAGGTTCTCACCCAGCAGGTTCGGTTTGCCGGTCCCGTGGTAGTCGGAGGAACCTGTCATCAGCAGACCGTGTTCGGCGGCCAGTCCCCGCAGGAACCTCCGGCCCTCTTCAGGGTTGTCCCGGTGTTCGACTTCCACGCCCAGCAAGCCAGCGTCGATCATATCCCGATACGTGGCCTCCCCCACGGTGCGACCCCTGGACGACGCCACCGGATGGGCGAAGACAGGAACGCCTCCCGCCGCCCGGACCAGCTCGACGGCGAGGGCGGGGTCGGGTGCGTAGTGCTGCACGAAGTACCGCGAGTGCGAAGTCAGGATGGTGGTGAAGGCTTCGGTGCGGTCCGCCACGACCCCCGCTGCCACCAAGGCGTCCGCGATGTGGGGGCGTCCGACTGTAGCGCCGGGGGCTACGTGGTGGATCACGTCGTCCCACGTCAGCGGATAATCCTCGGACAACAACGTGACCATGTGCTCGGCCCGTGTCAGGCGGGCATCCTTGGACTTCGTGATTTCCTCGAGCAGTCCTGCATGGCCGGGATCGTGGAGGTAGCTAAGGAGGTGGACGCTGATCCCCTTGTCCGTCCGACAGGAGATCTCCATGCCCGGGACGAATGCAATGCCATGTTCCCTGGCCGCGGCTGCTGCCGGTTCCCAACCATCCGTTGAGTCGTGGTCGGTCAAGGCAACGGCGTCCAGCCCCGCGGCCACGGCGGAAACAATCACGCCGGCCGGTGTCTCTGTCCCGTCGGAAACATTCGAGTGCGCATGCAGGTCTATCCTCACTTTCCCAGCCTATGGGATGCATGCCCGCTTGGCCGGTTGCGCCGTTGGCCTCCTCAGGGAACTGGTGGGACGATGTAACGGTGAACGAAGCCGAAAACACCCAAAACCTGGACTCCTCCAATTCCCAGCCGCTGCAGGAGCGCGTCAACAACCGCTCACAGAGGCCCACGTCTGATGCCTTCAAGGCATTCATGGCCAGCAACTGGGCTCCCGCCCCGCAGGTGACCCCTGCCCGGGACGCCGTTGCAGACCACGCCGCACGCCGCCGTCGTACCATCTCCGAACTGTTCAAGGGCGAACGGCTTGTCATCCCGGCCGGGCCGCTGAAGGTCCGCTCGAACGACTGCGACTACCGTTTCCGCCCCCACTCCGGTTTCGCCCACCTGACGGGCCTGGGCGTGGACCACGAGCCCGACGCAGTCCTGATTCTTGAGCCGGTAGCTGAAGGAAAGGGCGACGACGGCGGCCACCACACTGCCACGCTCTACTTCCGTCCTCTGGCCGGCCGCGATACCGAACAGTTCTACGCCGATTCCCGGGCCGGCGAGTTCTGGATTGGCGCCCGTCCGACGCTGGCTGAATTCGAAGCGCGTTTGGGACTGCCCACCGCGCACATCGCCGAGCTGGAAATGGCCATCACCAAGAACGTTGGCGCCCCGGAAATCGGTGGCATCTCCATCCGACTGGTCCGCAAGGTCGACGAAAACATCGACGCCCTGGTCGATACCGCCCGCTACAACACGGCCAAGGATCCTGAAAACCTGGACCTCGGCGAACTCGATGCCTTGGACGAGAAGCTCAGCGAAGCCCTCTCCGAGCTGCGACTGATCAAGGACGAATGGGAAATCGAGCAGATGAAGATCGCGGTGGCTGCCACCGTTGAAGGCTTCGCCGACGTCGTCCGCGCCCTTCCCCGCGCCCTGACGCACCCCCGCGGCGAGCGCGTTGTCGAAGGAGCTTTCTTCGCACGGGCCCGTGAAGAAGGCAACGAGCTCGGCTACGACACCATCGCAGCCGCCGGCAACAACGCGACGGTCCTGCACTGGACCCGCAACTCCGGAACTGTCAACGCCGGGGAGCTTCTTCTCCTCGACGCCGGCGTGGAGGCCGACTCCCTCTACACTGCCGACGTCACCCGGACGCTGCCGGCAACCGGTACCTTCACCGACGTCCAGCGCAAGGTCTACGAGGCAGTACTCGACGCCGCCGACGCCGGTTTCGCGGCCGCCCAGCCCGGCGTAAAGTTCCGCGACATCCACACAGCGGCAACAACGGTCCTTGCCGAGCGCCTGGCCGAATGGGGCCTGCTGCCGGTCTCCGTCGAGGAAGCCATCAGCCCCGAAGGCCAGCAGCACCGGCGCTGGATGCCACACGGCACCAGCCACCACCTGGGCCTGGACGTCCACGACTGTGCCCAGGCAAAGCGTGAGCTCTACCTCGACGGGATCCTCACCGAGGGCATGGTCTTCACGATCGAACCCGGACTGTACTTCAAGGATGAGGACCTGGCGATCCCGGAGGAATACCGTGGCATCGGTGTCCGGATCGAGGACGACATCCTGATGACCGCCGACGGTCCCGTCAACCTCAGCGCCGCCCTGCCGCGCAAGGCGGACGACGTCGAGTCCTGGATGGCGGGGATCTACCAGGACGCCCAGGGCTAAGCTGCCCTCCCAGGCAGGCCCATCACGGCAGCAAAAGGGAAGGCCACCGGTAATCCGGTGGCCTTCCCTTTGTTTTTAAGGCGCTACTGCTTGGGCGAGCCGTCAGAACCGGCCTGTTGGGCATCGTCCTGCGGAGCGTCGGCTTGTCCCTCAGTCACCCGCACACCGTACTGCGGACGGCCATCGGGCAGGTCCGGGTAACGGACGGCTGCCGGAGTCGGGTTCTGCACAGGGTGCTGGGCAGCGGGAGTGCCCTGGCCGTTGGCCGTGTCCTGCCCGGATCCAGGACCGCGTTGACCGTAGGGGTCGTTCCAGGTGGTGGGTCGCTCCGGGGCTTGGCCCGGCTGCTGGAACGGCTGGTTCTGTGGGGCGTAGCTGCCCTGGTGCGCCTGCGACGGGTTCATCGGCAGCTGCTGCAGGAGCCGGCGTGCCTCATGGGAGGCTTCCCGGGCCACGATGACGTCATAGTTCGTGGCCACTACCTGGCTGGTGGAAGTGAAGTCCCGCTTGCCGCGCTGGGTGGCGTAGGTGACGATGCCGAAGAGCATGAAGAATGCCGCACCCATCAGCACCGAGGTGATGATGGAGAACGGACCGCCCGCGGGGGTGAAGAAGGAGAGCATGACGCCGACGAAGAGGCCGAACCACATGCCGCTCAACGCTCCCGACAACGCCACCCTCGGATAGCTCAGTCGGCCGGTGACCCGCTCCACCATTTTGAGGTCGTTGCCAACGATGGACACCAGCTGAACCGGGAACTGCTGGTCAGCGAGATAGTCCACCGCCTTCTGGGCATCCAAATAAGAGGTGTATGAGCCCACGGTGTCGCCTTGGGGCACGCTGCGGGATTCCTCGATAGCTTTGGGACCACCAAAAATGTTAGACATAGCCCCATTGTGGCCCATGGACATGTGAAGCGGCTGGAATTCAGCTAAAAGAGAGCAGACTCGGTAGCCTGTAAACATGAGCACACATCCTTCTCGCGTCTTTGTGGCGCGCCTTCTGGGCTTGGACGTCTTCGACCCCTTGGGCGATCGTCTTGGCCGGTTGCGGGACGTCGTGGTGCTCTCCCGCGGGACCCGTGGCGCACCGCATGTCGTCGGCATCGTCGTCGAAGTCCCGGGCAAGAAACGCGTCTTCGTCCCCATGACCCGGATCACCTCCATCGACCAGACGCAGATCATCTGCACGGGCCTGGTCAACCTGCGCCGTTTCGAACAGCGCGGCGCGGAAACGCTGGTGGTGGCGGAGATGTTCGACCGTCGCGTCACTCTGGCCGATGGCAGTGGGGACGCGACCATTGAAGACATCGCAATGGACCAGCACCGCTCCAAGGACTGGTTCGTCAGCAAGCTGTTCGTGCGTCGCGGACATTCCTTGTCCCCCTTGAGCAGGCTCCGGCGCAACGAGACCCTGATCATTGACTGGGCCGACGCCCAAACCGGAGGCCACAACGAGCCCCAGGCGGCCACCCAGTTCGTTGCCACCCACGAGGACCTCAAGCCTGCAGACTTCGCTGAAGCCCTGCAGGAAATGAGCGACAAGCGCCGCTTTGAGGTAGCCAGCGAGCTTCAGGACGAGCGGCTCGCCGACGTCCTCCAGGAGCTTCCGGAGGATGACCAGGTCACCATCCTTTCCGCACTGGATGTCGAACGCGCCGCCGACGTCCTTGAGGAGATGGACCCGGACGACGCCGCCGACCTCCTCGCTGAGCTCCCTTCTGCGCAGGCAGAGGAACTCCTGCAGTTGATGGAACCGCAGGAAGCCGAAGACGTGCGCCGCCTGCTCGAATATGACGAGGACACCGCGGGCGGTTTGATGACCCCGGTCCCGGTCATCCTGCCGCCCGAGGCCACGGTTGCCGAAGCACTGGCCCACGTCCGCCGCGAAGAACTCTCGCCCGCGCTGGCTTCCTCCATCTTTATTGCCCGCCCTCCGCTGGAGACGCCCACCGGCCGTTTCCTCGGGGTGGTGCACATACAACAGCTGCTGCGCTTCCCTCCCCCGGAACCCTTGGGCAACCTCGTGGATAAGAACCTGGAACCTGTCTCGGACCAGGCCCACATCAGCGAGGTGGCCCGGACCTTGGCTACGTACAACCTGAACTCGCTTCCAGTCGTGGACGACGACGGCCGCCTCGTGGGGGCGGTGACTGTTGATGACGTGCTGGATCACCTGTTGCCGGATGACTGGCGCGCCCACGAGGACGACGCCCCAATAAGGAAGCTTGGAGGCCGAATTGGCTGAGAACAACGCCACCCGACCCACCAGGAACACCTCACGCCAGGGCAGCAGTCTCGATACGCCACTGAGTGGGCGTCAACGGATCCTCCCGAAGTTCTCACCCAACCCGGATGCTTTCGGCAACGCAACCGAGGGTTTCGCCCGTTTCATGGGAACGCCGCAGTTCCTTGTCTACATGACCGTCTTCTGTGTGTTCTGGCTTGGATGGAACACGTTCGCGCCCACGGAGTGGCAGTTCGACCGCATGGAGCTGGGCTTCACGCTCTTGACGTTGATGCTGTCCCTGCAGGCATCCTACGCAGCGCCCCTGCTGCTGCTCGCCCAAAACCGCCAGGACGACCGCGACCGCGTATCGCTTCAGCAGGACCGCCAGCGTGCTGAACGGAACCTCTCCGACACCGAGTACTTGACCCGGGAACTGGCTTCCCTTCGCATAGCCCTTCGCGAAGTCGCCACCCGTGACTATGTCCGTGCGGAGCTGCGAAGCCTGCTGGAAGACATCATCGACGCCCAGGAAGAACTCCGTGAGAGTGACAACGCCGCGGATGGAGCGGAATCGCCCGGCGAGAAGGTCAAAGAGAAACTGAAGGAGAAGCGGGACAAATCCCGGGGACCGCGCACGCAGCAAATTCCCAAGGTGCGTCCGCCCCGTTCCTCGGGTCCGCAACACTCCACCGCAAAGCCTTCCCCTGACACCCCTGAAAGCCGGTCCTGAACCTTATGAGCACCGCTACTGCCGAGGCACTGCAAGCTGCCCTGGCAACGGTAATTGATCCCGAACTCCGCCGCCCCATCACGGAACTGGGCATGGTGGAATCGGTGTCCGCCGATGACAACGGCACGGTGCACGTCGCCGTCCTGCTGACCATCGCCGGTTGTCCGCTGCGGGAGACCATCACCCAGGACGCCACCACAGCTTTGATGCGCGTCGACGGCGTCGACGGCGTGGACGTGGAGCTGAAGGTGATGACGCCTGCCCAACGGGAGGCGCTGAAGGAACAACTCAGGGGTCCGGGCGGACAACGTGGTATTCCTTTCACCAAGCCCGGTTCACTGACCAAGGTCTACGCGGTCGCCAGCGGAAAGGGCGGTGTAGGCAAGTCCTCGGTTACGGTCAACCTCGCCACTGCCTTGGCTGCCCAAGGACTCAGGGTGGGCATCGTTGACGCCGATGTGCACGGTTTTTCCGTGCCGGCACTGATGGGCATCACCCAGAAGCCGACCCAGGTGGATGACATGATCCTGCCCCCTGTGGCCTACGGGGTGAAAGTCATTTCCATCGGCATGTTCGTTGCTGGGAACCAGCCGGTTGCCTGGCGTGGCCCCATGCTGCACCGCGCGTTGGAACAGTTCCTCACCGATGTCTATTTTGGCGATCTCGATGCCCTCTTCCTCGACCTGCCTCCAGGCACGGGCGACATCGCCATCTCCGTGGCCCAACTGCTGCCCAATGCCGAGATCCTGGTGGTCACCACGCCGCAGGCGGCAGCCGCCGATGTCGCCGAGCGTGCGGGAACGATTGCCACGCAAACCGGCCAGAAGGTGGCTGGCGTGATAGAGAACATGTCGTTCCTGGAAATGCCCGACGGCGATCGCATGGAACTGTTTGGAAGCGGCGGCGGTGCCATCCTGGCTGAGCGGTTGAGCGCCGCCGTTGGCAGCGACGTTCCGCTGTTGGGGCAGATTCCCCTGGACATCCGGCTGCGCGAGGGAGGCGATGCGGGAACGCCTGTGGTACTGGCAGCTCCCGACTCCGCTGCGGCCAAGGCCATGGCACAGATAGCCGCAACCTTGGCCTCGCGGCCTCGGGGGCTATCGGGGTTGTCGCTGGGCATCGAGCCTCGCTAAGGCCTGCTGACACCCTTCAGCAGGGAACCGGGCCGGGCAGCGGCTTAGGTAGCCTCGGTGTCAAAGGGAGCGGCTTCGCCCTCGGCGAGCCGTTCAATGACCCGCGCAGGCGGCTTCGGCTGGGTAGCGGCAACCGCAGCCGTGGCCGCCACAGCCGGAGCACCGGCGCTGACGGGCTTGGTGTCATCATCCAGCAGGGCGTCTTTGATGATGCGCCGCGGATCGTACTGCCGGGGGTCGTATTTCTTCCAGTCGACTTCATCGATGTCGATGCCGACTTCTTCTTTGATCTGCTCGCGGGCGCCTGAGGCCATACGGCGCACTTCCTTGACCAGGTTGGCGAGCTTTTGAGTGTATTCGGGCAAACGGCTGGGACCGATGACGAGTACGCCGATAATCAGAAGGAGTATGAACTCCGGGCCGTTGATTCCAAGCACGCTACGAAGATTACCTTGTCTGTGGTGCCGCTCATAAACCAGCGGGGCGAAGAAGGGTTTGAAGGCCGCGGAGCAGCCTGGGGTACCAAGCCTCGGACCCCCCGGTGCCCTCACCCTCGGCCAGGGACTCGCCTGCCCGGACTATTTCCGGAACGGCGTCATCCGCAGTCTCAGCGGGGAGATCGGACGCGTAGGTGATCACGGCTGCCGGCGTTGAGTAGACAGCCTTCCAGGGGTTGCCCTGGGTGACGGAGAGCTGCGGCTGTGTCGAAGCCCCCGGGGAGTTCTGCCCGCCAATACGGTGTTCCTCCACGATGGTGGCGAAGTGCCCGTTCCTCTCCAGGTGGAGCTCAACAGCCGGATGGTCATCAACCATCCTGGCGTGGGCAGAGACAACCTTGAAACCTGCTCCCGACAGTTCGGGACACGCCCACCCTTCCTGCCGGAGCCCATCCAATTGGGAAGCATTCAGGGTAATGGTGCTGCCGGCTTGGAAGGCGGGTGCGACCGCCGACTCCGATGCGCCGCCAGTCCAGGCGCCAGCGAGGAGTCCGGCGTCGTTGGTTTGCACAAAGGCCTGCGGTTCTTCTTCCCCGGCCACAATGTACGCCGAGCCGGCCAGGGCGCCGGCTGAGACCACCAAGGTGCCGGCGGCGACTGCAGCGATCCGAAGGCCACGCTGGATACGGTTCCGGGTTGGCGGGGGTTCCCAAGGCTGCGGAGAATGGTTGGCAAGCCGTTCGGTCTGCTGAATCAGCCTCGCCGTGAGATCCTGGCTCGCTTCAGGTACAGCAGCACTTCGCAGGCGTTCAAGGTACTGCCGTTCCTGGCGCAGCAAAGCACGGCACTTGACGCAGACTTGCACATGCTCGGGGCTTCGGGAATGGCGCAGCGAAGCCAACTTACGCCGGGACAGAGGTCCCGGGCGGTCAGAACGTCGGGGCATTGACGGCCTAAAGGATGCTGGCGATGCGGGGCATCTTCAAGCGCGGCTTGCGGGCCTCGGCCGGACGCGGATCGCGGTGGGCCAGTTTCTCGCGCAGCATGGTGCGGCCACGGTGGATCCGGGACCTGACGGTCCCGAGCTTTACGCCCAAGGCCTCGGCGACTTCGTCGTAGGACAGACCCTCGAGATCGCACAGCACGACGGCGGCGCGGAAGTCGGGCGGGAGTTCCTCCAGGGCCCGCTGGACGTCGAGGTCGAGATTGTTGTGCTCGAAGCTCTGCTCGGGACCGGGCTCACGCCCGGGCAGGCGGGACTCTGCGTCCTCGGCCAGTGCGTCAAAGCGGATCCGGCTCTTTCGGCGGGCCTGGTCCAGGAACAGGTTGGTGGTGATGCGGTGCAACCAGCCGTCCAGTGTTCCCGGCTTGAAGTTCTCCAGCGAGCGGAAGACCCGGACGAAGACCTCCTGGGTGAGGTCCTCGGCGTCGAACTTGTTGCCGGTCAGGCGGTAGGCGAGGCGGTATACCTTGGCGGAGTGGTTGGACACCACTTCCTCCCAGCTGGGCATGACCCAGTCGGTAGCGGCCTCAGGGCCTTCTGATGCAAGGACTGGCGCAGCATGGGATGCCGGCATCGTCCACTCCCCTCAAACTGTGGTTCACCGTTAATTCGGTGCCGCCCACCTCGTGGATGACCGGAGCAATATCATCCCAAGTTTGTCTGGGAATTACCTGACTGGACATCGTTTTTCGTGCACGGCTGAAAAGCCGGGCTGACACAGGGCCCAAGGCACTTCCAACAGCGGGTTTACCGGGGCGGACACAGTAGTCTGGTACAAACACCCCTACCCGCGGAAAGCGAATCCCTTCATGAGTGCCGACAAGTCAAGCAGCTGGTCCTACGCAGAAGATCTGCCGGCTGAGGATGACGTGATGTTGCGCGCCCGCGAGCGTTCGTTCGAGTTGGGTGTGACGCCCATCAGCCCCGGTGTTGGCGCCGTTTTGACGGTGCTCGCCGCAGCGTCCAAGGCGCAGACTGTAGTGGAGGTCGGCTCCGGAGCCGGGGTTTCGGGCGTCTGCCTGCTGCGCGGGATGGGACCCCAGGCGGTCTTGACCACCATCGACCTCGACGTCGAGCACCTCAAGGCAGCGCGCGAGGCCTTCCTCGAATCCGGCAGCCCCGCCAACCGCACCCGCACCATCTCAGGTCGCGCGGCAGATGTCCTGCCCAGGCTGACCGATGCGGCCTATGACCTGGTGTTCATCGACGCCGATAAACCAAACTTCCCCAAGTACGTGGAACAGGCCATCCGCCTGCTGAAGTCCGGGGGCACGCTGGTCATCAACGACGCCCTGGACAAGGATCGGGTTTCCAACCCGGCAGCACGTGACTCCACCACCGTGGTACTGCGCCAGATCGGCAAGGCCATCCGCGACGACGAACGGCTCGCCTCGGCCATGTTGCCCACCGGGGACGGCCTTTTGGTGGCCGTCAAGAAGTAGGTGGCCGCCGCCGTCGGGCGTTAAACAAAAAGCAGGGCCCCGGCTGATGCCGGGCCCTGCTTCGTAACTCTATTCGGTCACACCTACGAGGCATTCCTTGAGGTTTTCCGCTTCGGCGGCATTGAGCTCGACCACAAGCCGGCCTCCACCTTCGAGCGGCACACGCATGATGAGACTGCGTCCCTCTTTGGTAACTTCCATAGGGCCGTCGCCAGTACGTGGTTTCATAGCCGCCATTAGGAAAATCCCCTCCATTTGTCCCAAGTCACGCCAACCCGGCCGGGCTGGTTCCGCGTCGCAATTGCAGCCGGCGGCACTGCTTGGAGGCCGCCATGGCCGGGCACTGTTAGGTGCTTTGTCCCTGCTCTTGGGTCCATTATCCCGTACTTACCCGCCCGTAGCGAAATCAGCGGCCTGTTTGTGCGGGCTTTGTACAAATTGGCGGTCGGGGACAAAGGTCCACGTCAGGGCGGATAGTCGCCACCTCCGGGCAGCTGGGCCCACGCCCACAGCCACACAACCCAGACAATCTGCAGGAGGACGAACATCACCACAACGGTCCCCCGGTAGGCCTTGGACTTTGACAGGGCAGCAGCCCCGAGTGCCAAGGGGAACAACGGCAGCAGCATCCGGAAGGTGCTGGTCTGCGGGTGCAGGAACACCAGGAGGTAGCCCATGTAGCATGCGCACCAGAGCCGCAGTTCCGGCCCGAGCCGCTTCACCGGGGCGGACACCATCACCAATACGAAGAGTGCCGTGAACACAAAGGGAGCCAAGACGCCGAGTACCGGTCCGAACAGCATCCGGCCGGTATCGAACCAAGGCTTGAAAGGCACCAGGTCATGTCCACGCCAAGCTGTCTCGGTCCGTGTGTAGGCGGCCGGATCGCCCGTGACGGCCCAGGCGATGGCGGGCCAGGCGAGGGCTCCGATCCCGGCTGCCACCACCAGTGCTCCCAAGGATACGAGGCTCCGGGTGGACGTGGGTTCGGTTGTTGATGGGCGCCTGAACCGTTCCCAAAGGCGCCAGAGCAGCAACAAACCGACCATGGCAGCGAAAGGTACCCCGGTGGGCCTGGACAGGCACATCAGCAGGACTACGGGAATGGCCGTCAGGTATCGTCGCCTGACCACCAAGAGCAGTGATGCGGCCAGCAGCAGCAGGTTCAGGGACTCGGCATAAGGGACCTGGAGGATCGGCGACACCGGAAACGTGGAAACGAAAACGACACCCCAGAGGGCTGTGCGCTTGCCTGCGAATTCCCGGAAGAGTTTGTAGATCACCAGGGACGCGCCCAACCCGGCCAGCATGGCGATCACCGTGAGGGCTTGCAAAGTGCCCAGGCCGGTCATCGCCGCGACACCCCGCCCCAGGAGCGGGAAGAGAGCGTAGAACGCCCAGGCGTTCTCCTTGACCACGCCGTTGGCGTCCACCGGCAGGACTGATGGATAACCGCTGTCTGCAGCTTGCTGGTACCAGCGGCCATCCCAGATGGTGATGAAGTTCCAGTAATCGGGAGCCGGCGGGAACCATGGGTTTGTGCCCTGTTGGAGCGCCGCTGCCATGAAAATGCAGGCACTGACCAAGCGGGCGGCGACAAAGATCAGTGATACTTGCAGCCACCAAGGCCAGCTGGCCATTCGTGATCCGGCAGCCGCCACGGCCCGGGAAAGCCGGGCCGCGGCTCCTTGGCCGTGCTGGGCCGGAGCCTGGACGGTCACTGTGGGGTCCGGCCGGTTTCGTCGCCTCCGGACTTTTGCTCCGCCAACGCCCCCAGCCTCGCAATTTCAAGGTCCTTGGCCCGCAACTGGTCCCTAAGTTCATCGAGAACCTGGTCCACCTGGTCCATCCGGTAACCGCGCAATCCGAGCGCAAAACGCACGGAATCGACGTCGGACGGCCGCGCCTCGGCCGGCAACAGCACCGGGGGCAGATTGGGAAGGGGGTCGTCAAGACCCGCTCCCATCGTGCGCCCCCGGACTATTCCGGCGCCGAAAAACAGTGCCGCGCCTACCAGGACAATCGCGAGGAATACCAGAAAGAAGCTCACACTGTCCATCGTGCCAGAAACACCCGGCTACTCGGGGCGTTGCTCCCCTGTGGGTGTGGGAAGAGGCGCACCGTGGAGCACCCGGTGGACTGCGTCAGCCGGGTCATCCACCAGCTGGATCAAGTCGAGGTCCTTTTCGGAGACCATGCCTTCGGCAACCAGGGTTTCCCGGATCCACTCGATCATCGGGCCCCAGAACCGGACGCCGAGGAGAACGATGGGGAACGAGGTCACCTTTCGGGTCTGGACCAGGACCATGGCTTCGAAGAGCTCGTCAAGGGTGCCAAGTCCACCCGGCAGCACCACAAATCCCTGCGCATACTTGACGAACATGGTCTTGCGGGCGAAGAAGTACCTGAAGTTGATGCCAAGATCCACCCATTGGTTGAGCCCCTGCTCGAACGGTAGCTCGATGCCCAGCCCCACGGAGACTCCGTTGCCTTCGACAGCGCCTTTGTTCGCTGCCTCCATGGAACCCGGTCCACCGCCGGTAATGACCGCAACACCGGACTCGGCCAGTTTGCGGCCCACTTCAACGGCCATTTCGTAGTACTCGCTGCCAGGCTTGGTGCGGGCCGAACCGAAGACACTGACGGCCGGGCCGAGGTCGGCAAGCGCCCCGAACCCTTCCACGAACTCGCTTTGGATCCGGAGGACGCGCCAGGGATCAGTGTGAATGAACTGCCCGGCACCGCTGGTATCCAGCAAATGCTGGTCCGACATTCCCGTGTCCGCCTGTTTGCGTCGAAGCTCCAAGGAACCCTTGTGCTTGGCGGGCGCGATCTCCGAAGGCAGGGGTACGTGGGTGGTCCTGCCGTTGCCGTTGGCATCCGGGTTGGGAATTGAGTGCTGGCTGATGCTCATTGCCCAAGGCTAGCGCCTCCTGGCGCCGGCTCCATCGCAGCGACCCGCTTCTTGCATTGCAGTCTGGTATATGCCTGGGGAGCAGGTTTCTGTTCAGTCACGATCTTCACGAAGTTGCCGTGACCGTGGTCATATTTGCTTCTTTGTTCGCTAGATTCTTCGTATGACTACTCAAGCGTCCGGCGATGCCCTCGTCTCCCTGAATGGCGTCAACAAGCACTACGGTCAACTGCACGTCCTCAAAGACATCAACCTCCAGGTTCGGAAGGGTGAAGTCGTGGTAGTTATTGGACCTTCCGGTTCAGGTAAGTCCACGCTGTGCCGTGCGATCAACCGTTTGGAAACGATCGACGACGGCGATATCGCCATCGACGGGAAGAAGCTTCCCGAAGAAGGCAAAGATCTCGCCCACTTGCGGGCCGACGTCGGAATGGTCTTCCAGTCCTTCAACCTGTTTGCCCACAAGACGATTCTTGAGAACGTCACCCTCGGGCCCATCAAGGTCAAGAAGGTGGCCAAGGGAACCGCGGACAAGGAAGCCATGGCGCTCCTTGAGCGTGTCGGCGTCGGACACCAGGCCCCAAAGCTTCCCGCGCAGCTCTCCGGTGGACAGCAGCAGCGTGTGGCAATTGCCCGCGCCCTTGCCATGAAGCCGAAGGTGATGCTGTTCGACGAGCCCACGTCCGCGTTGGACCCGGAAATGATCAACGAAGTCCTGGACGTCATGATCCAGCTGGCCAAGGAAGGCATGACCATGATCGTGGTAACCCACGAGATGGGCTTTGCCCGCAAGGCTGCTGACCGTGTGGTGTTCATGGCCGACGGACAGATCGTGGAGGACGCGAGCCCGGAAGAGTTCTTCACCAACCCGAAGAGCGACCGTGCCAAGGACTTCTTGTCCAAGCTTTTGACCCACTAGCTCCTTACCGCCCGCACCCCGGCCGTAAGGCGGCCATCCAATGAAAGGAACATCATGAAGTCTCTTATTACCCGGAGGAAGTCACTCCTGGTGGCCGCTTCTGCTGCTCTTGCCCTGTCGCTGAGCGCATGTGGTGGCGGCGGAAGCTCCACCACTCCCCCCGTTGCTTCCGCGAGCTTCGAAGCCGGCACCACCATGGAGAAGCTGAATAAGGCGCAGAAGATCACCATTGGCACCAAGTTCGACCAGCCGCTTTTCGGCCAGAAGGGCCTTGACGGCAAGCCTGTCGGTTTCGACGTGGAGATGGGCAAGGCTATCGCCGCCAAGCTGGGTATCCCCGCCGATAAGATCGAGTGGGTGGAGACTGTGTCCGCCAACCGAGAACCATTTATCGAACAGGGGCGCGTCGACCTTGTCATCGCGACTTACACCATCAATGACTCCCGCAAGGAAAAAGTGTCCTTCGCCGGACCGTACTACGAAGCTGGCCAGGCCCTTTTGGTAAATAAGGACGACAACTCCATTACCAAGCCGGAGGATGTCAAGGGCAAGAAGGTCTGCTCTGTCACGGGATCCACCCCTGCCAAAACCATCGTCGACAAGTACGGCGCAGAACTCGTTCCTGCTGCCAACTACACTGCCTGCCTGGAGCCGCTGCGCAACAAGCAGGTTGTCGCCGTGACCACTGACAACGTCATCCTCGCCGGCTATGTCGATAAGGAACCGGACGCCTTCAAGCTCGCCTCGGACCAGACCTTTACGAAGGAGCCCTACGGCATCGGCCTGAAGAAGGATGACACTGTCTTCCGCAACTGGATCAACGACCAGCTTGAGGGATTCGCAAAGGACGACACCTACAAGAAGGCCTGGGAAGCAACCGCAGGCAAGGTCATCAAGACGGTCCCCGAGCTTCCGAAGATCGACCGTTACTAATTAGAACCGGTGGCTGTCGCCGTTCCGTACCGGAGCGGCGACAGCCTTTCATCTTTAGGATTCAGTCCTTTTCCCGGCATAGACGAAGGAAGCCATGGACGCCATTTTCGAGAGCCTTCCCCAATATTGGGATGGATTTCTCCGAACCCTGTTTCTAGCTGTTGTTTCGGGCGTCATCGCCCTGATCTTTGGTACCCTGCTGGCCGCCATGCGCGTCTCTCCCGTCGCCGCACTGCGGGGGTTCAGTACGTTCTACGTTGAGGTTGCCAGAAACACTCCCCTAACCATCATTTTCTTCTTTTCCGCAATTGTGCTTCCCCGCCTTGGGGTCAAATTTGAACAGTTCGAAGTCGCGGCAATTATTGCCCTCAGCAGTTACACCGCGGCCTTTGTCGCAGAGGCTGTACGCTCGGGCGTTAACAGTGTCCCTGTGGGACAAGCGGAAGCAGCACGCAGCGTCGGCATGACATTCACACAGGTCCTGGGGCTGGTTGTTCTTCCCCAAGCACTCCGTACCGTGGTTCCCCCTTTGATTAACATCATGATCGCCTTGGTCAAGAACTCATCCGTTGCCGGCGCGTTCTTTGTCCTCGAACTCTTCGGCTACGGCCTACAGCTGTCCAACAGCCGAGGTGACGCGGTGATGTGGATCCTGATCGGGGTGGCATTCTTCTACCTCCTGATCACCGTTCCGCTCGGACTTCTTGCTCACTTCGTCGAGAAAAAGGTGGCGATCGCCCGATGACTTCGGTTCTCTATGACGTTCCCGGGCCCAGGGCCAGGCGCATGTCCCTCGTCGCCTCCGTGATTGGCGCGCTCATCATCCTCGGTGGGGTTATCGGCGCCATCGTGATCCTGTCATCCCAAGGCATCTTTAGTGCCTCCAGATGGGAAGTCTTTGTCAACGAGTCCGCCAAAGATGTCTGGACGCAGCTTGGCTTGGGTCTGCTGGCCACATTGCAGGCCGCTGGTGTCGCCGCAGTGATTGCGTTTCCTTTGGGCGTTGCCCTCTGCCTGCTGCGGATCTCCCTGATTCCATGGGTCCGTGTTCCCATCCAAGTGGTTCTTGAATTCCTCCGCGGTATGCCGGTCGTCCTGATGATCCTGTTCGTGCTCCTGGTGTTTGCCACGAGCCCGTTCGTGGCGGTTGTCAGCGGCCTTGTGTTGTACAACGCCGCCATTTTCGCTGAGATTCTGCGCGCCGGTATCCAGTCGCTGCCCAAAGGACAACGCGAAGCCGGTCTGGCTATTGGTCTTCGCAGTTTCCAGTCGCGAATGAGCATCGAGTTTCCGCAGGCAATCCGGCGAATGCTGCCATCACTCGTAGCCCAATTGGTGGTGCTCCTGAAGGACACGTCCCTGGGATACATCGTGGCGTACGAAGAGCTCCTTCGTAAGGTGAAGTTGATTTCGGATCTCGAACCGAGTCTCCTGTTCTCCGCGTTCTTCGTGGGGGCCGCCATCTACATCCTGATCAATCTTTCGGTATCCCGGCTGGCGATCTGGATCGAGCGCCGCGGTTCCAAGAAAGCCGCCGGTGGCACTGCGCCTGCAATCAAAACGGTAGATTTGGAGGTCAACGCACCGGGTGCTGGCAAGTAAAAACCCGCGGCGTTGACAAAGCCCCAAAGACAAAATTGAGACGCCCATTCCCGACGGGAATGGGCGTCTCAGCTTATGCCATGAACTAAATAGTTACGCAGGGCCTGGAACTTATGCTTTCAGGACCCAGTCCACTTGATACGTAGATGTTGATCTGACCACAATACGTACCAGCACCATTCATCGGTACGGCAAACCCGTTCCCTGAATACCAGGTTCCTGGCGTCGGCGTCGTCCACTGGTTGCCACCGTTGCTCGGGAACGTTGCCATCGACACTGAGCCCGTTTGCTGGTAGCAGACGAAGCTTGGGTAGAAGATTATTACACCGTGATAGCCATCCACCTCCGACCACGAGCTCAACTCGCAACTTGCGGCCGCGTGCCCCGGTCCCGCCGAAGCAACCAGAGACGCCGTCGCCAGCACAAGGACTGCCGCATGGCTAAGCATTCTTTTCACGATGTTCATCACGGGCACCCTGCTCCGGTGCTTGAGGCCGATTGTTGGAACTTTCCGGTTCCGGGCTCGATATAGTCAATAAGGACCCGCGAACACCAGTTTCCCGAAGCATAGGCGGAAGTCACGTTTATGCCCTGACAGTCTCCGCCGCCGGAGGACAGAGAACAGCTCGTATACGAGTCATTTACGTACCACCCATTGTGATACAAGGTAACAGCCACACCCAGTGTCAATGGCGGCGTGTACATGCAGCGACCAAACCCATAGGCAGTAATGGAACTGCCCACCGCCAATCCAGGACTTGCGAAGCAGTTGGGTGTGGCGACCGTCGAAGCGGACGCATCTCCCGCCACCTACGTGGCTGCGGAGTCCGAAGCTACAGCAGGACCCATGAATCCAAGTGAAAATAGCGCAATGCTGATCGATGCAGCTGCTTTCAATCTAAATCTCATACTTCCCCAACTAAGTAGTCATTAATTGACAAATCTTGACAAGACTTGTCATGCGAGTCTACATGCTGCGTCTAATGAGGCAATAGGGAAGAGTCGGCGATCATAAAGGAGGCCCGCAGCCACCTGGCTGCGGGCCTCCTTCGCGCTTTGGAGCAGGTCTACGCCGACGGCGCCAGCCACGTCCGGAGTGCACGCAGGCACTCACGGATGGCATCGGCGTCGACGTGTTCGTTGTCCTTGTGCGCCAGCAGCGGATCGCCGGGGCCGAAGTTCACCGCCGGGATGCCCAGCTCACTGAAACGCGCGACGTCGGTCCAACCGTATTTGGGCTTGGGCTCCGCACCCACGGCGGCAACAAAGGACGCGGCAGCGGGGTGGTTGAGTCCCGGCCGCGCCCCGGCTGCCGCATCGGTACGTACGACGTCGAAGCCCTCCAAAAGTTCCCGGACATGCGCCTCTGCCTCATCCGGAGTCTTGTCCGGGGCGAAGCGGTAGTTGATCTCCACCACGCAACGGTCCGGAATGACATTGCCAGCAGTCCCGCCGTTGATCTTCACGGCATTAAGGCTTTCACGGTAGTCCAGGCCATCAACGTTGATGGTCTTGGGGTCGTAGGCAGCCAAGCGCTCAAGGATCGGGGCAGCGGCGTGGATCGCGTTGACGCCCATCCATGCACGTGCCGAGTGGGCTGTTTCGCCGAAAGTCGTGGCCTCAAAGCGGCTGGTTCCGTTGCACCCGCCTTCAACAGTGCCGTGCGTCGGTTCCAGCAGAATCGCGAAGTCGCCAGTCAGCAGCTCCCCGTGGTTGCGGACCAGCCGGCCCAATCCGCTCTTGACCGCTTCCACTTCTTCGTGGTCGTAAAACACGAAGGTGACGTCCTTGTCCGGCTGCCGGCCGCCGTCGAACAGTGTTGCCGCCAGCGCGAGCTGAACCGCAACGCCGCCTTTCATGTCCGTGGTGCCGCGGCCATAGAGCACGCCCTCCCCCGGGGTCCCCGATTCCCAGGTTGCCGGTACGGTGCCCAACGATCCTTCAACAGTTGGCAACGGAACAGTATCCAGGTGGCCGGCCAGGATGACGCGCTCTGGGCGTCGAAGTTCTGTCCGGGCAATGATGGCGTCGCCGTCGCGGACCACGGTGTACGCGGGAATGGCGCGCAGGGCAGCCTCAACGGCGTCGGCCAGTTCGGTCTCGTTGCCGGAGACACTGTTGAAGTCGATGATCGCGGCCGTCAGGAGGGCAACGTCCTGGCGCAGGTCAAGGAGGGCGGGAGCGGGGTTCAGGGTCACCCCCTCAGCTTAATGCCAACAAATGCGACTTCTGAGGCGTGGGACGGGTTTCAGACGACCTCCGCCTGCTGGATAGACTTGGCCCATGACTGAAACTGCTTCCTCCACTGCGCCCGCAGACGCGCCCGCCAACGATCGATCAGCTTACGGATTCGGCCTCGCCACCATAGCCACTTCGGCCTCAGGGGAAGCAACCGTTCTGGACGTGTGGTTCCCGGCACCCTCGCTCGGCGTTGCTGCCGAGACCCTGCGAGACGTCGAAAACGCCGATCCCGCACTCAGTGCCCTGGCGGAAGAAAGCAAGGATGCCGACCGCGGCACCGAGCAGAAGGTGGTCTTCGCACAGATCGACCTCGACGCCGCCCCGGCGGACACTGCCGACGCCTACCTTCGTTTGCACCTGCTCTCCCACCGCTTGGTCAAGCCGAACAGCATCAACCTTGACGGCGTTTTCGGAAAGCTCCCCAACGTGGTCTGGACCAACTTTGGTCCCGCTGCGGTTGAGGGCTTCGAACTGACCCGTGCCCGCCTGCGCAAGCGCGGCAACGTGGTTGTCTACGGCGTGGACAAGTTCCCGCGCATGGTTGACTACGTGGTTCCCACCGGTGTGCGAATCGCCGACGCCGACCGCGTCCGCCTGGGTGCGCACCTCGCCGAAGGCACCACTGTGATGCACGAAGGCTTCGTCAACTTCAACGCCGGAACCCTGGGCACCTCCATGGTTGAGGGCCGCATCTCGGCCGGTGTCGTAGCCGGTGACGGTACCGACGTCGGGGGCGGCGCGTCCATCATGGGCACCCTTTCCGGTGGCGGCAAGGAAAAGATCGCCCTGGGTGAGCGCGTACTGCTCGGCGCGAACTCCGGTGTGGGCATCAGCATCGGTGACGACTCCGTGGTCGAAGCCGGCCTCTACGTCACCGCCGGTACCCGCGTCCGAGTGCCGGGCCCCAAGGACGAGAACGGCGAAGACACCAGCCAGATCATCAAGGCCGTGGAACTCTCCGGCGTTCCCAACCTGCTGTTCCGCCGCAACTCCACCACTGGTGGCGTGGAAGTCCTTCCGCGCAAGGGCCAGACCGTGGAGTTGAACGAGGCACTTCACGCCAACTAGCAGGAGGACATCAGTGCGCCGGTTCCGCCGCGCCATCGTAGCGGTGCTGGCCTTGTCCTTGGTAGCAGGCGCCATCTACGCGATCGTGGCTGTACTGCAGCGCTCCGAGACCCTTGTCGCGGAGCGCTGCACCGCCGTCGTGGGTTCTGAAAGCCACGAGTTGGCCACGGACCAGGCCGCGAACGCATCGCTCATCACGGCAATCTCCGTCAAGCGTGGGCTGCCGCCCAGGGCCGCCAGCATCGCCTTGGCCACAGCCATGCAGGAATCCCGGCTGCGCAACATCAACTACGGTGATGAAGCCGGCCCCGATTCCCGGGGGCTGTTCCAACAGAGGCCGTCGCAGGGCTGGGGCACCGAGGCGCAGGTCATGGACCCCGTCTACGCCACCAACGCGTTCTACGACGGACTGGTCAAAATCCCGGGCTACGAGACCATGGAAATCACCCAGGCGGCGCAGGCAGTCCAACGCTCGGCCTTTCCCCGCGCGTACGCCCAGCATGAGCCGATGGGCCGGGCCTTCGCCTCAGCACTGACCGGGCACTCGGAATCGTCGCTGAACTGCGAACTGCGCATGCCTGAAGCGGCAGGTGACCCTGCCGTCGTCGTCGATGAACTCACGACGGCGTTCGGCACCCAGCCTGCCTCGGTCCAGGGCCGCTCGGTGCAGCTGGAGGTGACCGGAACCCAGGCGTGGGCCGTGGCACACTGGGCGGTGGCAAATGCCAAGGCCTTGGCCATTACCCAGGTGGATGTGGCGGGGCAGACGTGGAACCGGGAGAAGCGCGACGGCTGGCACGCCGCCACCGCTCCCTCAGAGACCGTCCTGATCACGGTCTCCGCTCCCCCCACCTGAGTCAGGCGAGGAGCTCCACCACGGGTTGGACGTAGCTGCGGAAGGCATCCGGTTGGGACATCAACCGGTGGCTCATGATCATGGTGTTGGGCTCCAAGTACCAAGCGCGGGGTTCTTTGAGCGGCAGCTCGATGATGGTGAGATCAAAATCCCGCGAGCTGCGCCCAACCTCCAGCAGCCTGTCCTCCACCATCTCGCTTAGAAGCTCGGTCATGCCGCTCGCTGCCCGCTCGGCTTCAAGACGGGCATATTCGTCGATCCTGTCCGTAGCCCATCCCAAGGCGGAGCCAAAGTGGGCCTGCAGGACCCTCTGCAGGGCAGGCGAGTTGCCGAACGCCTTGAAACTCGGCGGCGCCAGCTCCGTCACCGGGTTGGGGTAGGACTTCAACAGCCTCTCCCACCAGGCTTCCCACTCCGTTTTGAGGGCACTGATGCCGCCAACATCCGAGGTGAGGTGGCTGTGGTCGGCATGCCGGACTTTGGGATCGGTGTGGGAAAGGCTGGGTCTTCCCGCACCATCCAAGCCAGCGACGTCGCGCAAGTACAGTGCAATGAGCATCGGTCCGGACGTGTCCATGGTGATACGCCACCCTTGGCCGTCTGATACGTGCATCCCAAGACCTCCCGCAGCAGGATACCGACACCATCCAGTCTATTCCTGATCAGCGACCCTGTCCCTTGCCCGTGCTGGAGGTCCCTTGCCGGCGCTACGGGGCTTCAGGCGCTAGGGGGCTGCCTGCTCCCGCAGCGACCTCAGGTGGGCCGTGAGGACATCGCTGCACACTTCGGCCGTCATCCACTCCGGCTGCAGCAAAGCGTGTATGCTCAGCCCATCCATGGTGGCCAGAAGCCGCTCAGCCTCGGTGACAAGATTCTGCTGGTGGTCAGCCTGGGCCGGGTTCAGGAGAAGGATCAGGCGGCCCACGATCGCAGCCACCGCCCTGTGGCTGCGCTCTGCTTCCGGGGCCAGGACCGGCTTGATACGGGCAGCGTGCCGGAACGCCATCCATACGCAGGCGTCGACGGCGAGTTCCTCGTCCAGGGGCAAGAGCTGGCCCAGGAGGTTCAGGACGGCAGCGTCTTGTTCAGGGGTGCCGAGGACTTCCTGCTCTACCTCCGCCAGGGCAGATTCGAGCCGTCCGGCGATGCGGTCTATCACTGCCCCGAAAGAGAAGACGAGTAGTTCATCGCTGCTGGCAAAATAGTGACGCACCGAGCCCACAGCCAACCCGGCCTCATCCGCTACCTCCCTGAGGGAGGCCCGCTCCAAGCCATCACTGGCGATGATCCTGAATACGGCACGGACGACTTCCTGGCGCCGGGCTTCGGCATCAACAATTTTGGGCACTAATCGTTTTTAGCACGAACGTGCTTTCACGCCGCTCAACACGAAGCGGCGTGCCCTCGATTTCCGATAGCGTAGGGACCATGAAAATTCTTGTCACGGGTGGCACCGGCTACATCGGCTCCCACACCGTCTTGTCCCTTCAGGAAGCCGGCCACGACGTCGTCGTGCTGGACAACCTGGTGAACTCCAGCGAGGAGTCACTCCGCCGCGTGTCCGAGCTGACCGGCAAGACCGCCGCCTTCCACAAGGTCGACCTGGTGGACGAGCCCGCTGTTGAGGCCGTGTTCGACCAGCACCAGATCGACGCCGTCATCCACTTCGCGGGCTTGAAGGCCGTTGGCGAGTCCGTTCAGGAACCCCTGGCCTATTACTACAACAACATTGTGGGCACCCTGAACCTGCTCCGCGCGATGGACAAGCACGATGTCCGCTCCATCGTCTTCAGCTCCTCGGCAACGGTGTACGGCGAGCACAACCCGATCCCCTACATCGAGAAGATGGAAATCGGTGCCAACAACCCCTACGGCCGCACCAAGGAACAGATCGAGGACATCCTCTCCGACCTGGGCAACGCGGACGACCGCTGGCACATAGCACTGCTGCGCTACTTCAACCCCGTGGGCGCTCACCCGTCCGGTCGTATCGGCGAAGACCCCCAGGGCATTCCGAACAACCTCGTTCCGTTCATCGCCCAGGTAGCCGTTGGACGCCGCGAGAAGCTGATGGTCTTCGGCGGTGACTACGACACCCCGGACGGCACGGCACAACGTGATTACATCCACGTGGTGGACCTTGCCGAGGGCCATGTAGCAGCCCTGAGCTACATCGCCAACCGCGCTGGAGTCCGCCGGTGGAACCTGGGCTCAGGCCGTGGCTCTTCCGTGCTGGAGGTACTCCGGTCCTTCGAAAAGGCTGTGGGCCAGCCGATCCCTTACGAGATCACGGGACGCCGCGCAGGCGACCTCCCCGCTTTCTGGGCCGACGCTTCTTCAGCTTTGGCCGACCTTGGCTGGTCGACCACCAAAACAGTGGACCAGATGTGCGAGGACCACTGGCGCTGGCAGAAGAACAACCCCTACGGCTACAACGCTTCCTAATGCAACGCGGGGGCACTTACGGCCCATGATGGGGCCTCCCATCGGCCGTAAGTGACCCCGCGTTGTTGTTCTGGTGATTAACGACGGCGGCCGCCCACCTCGCGCGAGGTGGGCGGCCGCCGTCGTTATTGCCGTACTAGTTGGCCGGGTAGTTGCGCTCCGGCTCCCCTGTGTAGAGCTGCCGCGGGCGGCCGATCTTGGTCTGGGGGTCGTTGATCATTTCGCGCCACTGGGCAATCCAGCCCGGGAGGCGGCCGATGGCGAAGAGAACGGTGAACATCTTCTCCGGGAAGCCCATCGCCTTGTAGATGAGGCCGGTGTAGAAGTCGACGTTCGGGTACAGCTTGCGCTGGATGAAGTAGTCGTCCGCGAGGGCCTTCTCTTCAAGGCGCATGGCGATGTCCAGCAGTTCGTCGTTGCCGCCGAGCTTGCCCAGGACCTCGTGGGCCGTGGCCTTGATGATCTTGGCACGGGGATCGTAGTTCTTGTAGACGCGGTGTCCGAAGCCCATGAGGCGGACGCCGTCTTCCTTGTTCTTGACCTTCTCCATGTAGTCCTCGGGCTTGATGCCGTCGGCCTGGATCTGGCGGAGCATCTTCAGCACGGCCTCGTTGGCGCCACCGTGGGCGGGACCAAACAGTGCATTGATGCCGGCCGAAACCGAGGCGAAGAGGTTCGCGTTGGACGAGCCCACCAGGCGAACGGTGGACGTCGAACAGTTCTGCTCGTGGTCCGCGTGGAGGATGAGCAGGAGGTCCAGTGCCTTGACGACTACCGGGTCCATTTCGTACTGCTCGGCGGGAAGGCCGAAGCTCAGGCGCAGGAAGTTCTCCACCAGGTTCATGGAGTTGTCCGGGTACAGCATGGGCTGGCCGATGGACTTCTTGTGCGCGTAAGCCGCGATGACGGGCAGCTTGGCCATCAGGCGGATGGTGGAAACTTCCACGTGCTCTGCATTGAAGGGATCCAGCGAGTCCTGGTAGAACGTGGACAGGGCCGAGACGGCAGAAGAAAGAACCGGCATCGGGTGGGCGTCGCGCGGGAAACCTCCGAAGAAGCCCTTGAGTTCCTCGTGCAGGAGTGTGTGGCGGCGGATGCGCTGATCGAACTCTTCGAGCTCCGTGGGAGTGGGAAGGTTGCCGTAGATCAGCAGGTAGGAAACTTCGAGGAAGCTCGAGTGCTGTGCGAGCTGCTCGATGGGGTAACCGCGGTAGCGCAGGATGCCTGCGTCGCCGTCGATGTAGGTAATGGCCGAGGTGGTGGCCGCTGTGTTCATGAAGCCGGGGTCATAGGCAACGGCGCCCGTCTGCTTCAGCAGCTTGGAAACGTCGTAACCTTCGTTTCCTTCTACAACCTTGATGCGCGGCAGTTCGAGTTCGCCGCCGGCATGGCGCAGTGTCGCGCTGGTGGTCTCAGTCATGGAGTCCCCTTCATGAGGCCTTTGGGCCTCTATCGAACGCTTGTCCAACCACCTTCTGGTGCCGCCGTTGCAAGGCCTGCTGTTGCAGGGCTCCAACGCCCGGAGTGCATTCTTAGAGAAGGCCACCATTGATAGTCAGTTAAAAGCTACCGCCAGTAACCCTGCGGAACTAATCCGTAGCCTCCGGTTACTGGCGGAATGGCGCCATAAGTGGCGCAAGTCACAGCATTGTTATGCGTTGGCGACAAGCCTCTCCACAGCGGCATCGATACGCTCGTCGGTGCCGGTCAGTGCGACGCGGATGAACCCATTCCCGGCGTCTCCGTAGAAGACGCCAGGGCCAACCACGATGCCGAGGTCAGCGAAGCGCGCAACCGTGTCCCAGGTGGCTTCGCCTGCCGTGGACCACAGGTAAAGCCCGGCCTTCGACTCGTGGATCCGAAGCCCGAACTGCTCCAATGCCGGAACAAGACGCTCGCGTCGGCCCCTGTACAGCTCCTTCTGGGCCAGGACGTGGCCGGCGTCGCCCAGAGCGACGCGCATGGCCTCCTGGATCGGGAACGGAACGATCATGCCCGCATGCTTGCGGCTGTTGACCATGTTGGCGATGATCGCCGAATCCCCGGCAACGAAGGCCGCACGGTAGCCGGCAAGATTGGATTGCTTGCTCAGGGAATAGACACTGAGCAGGCCATCGGTGGAGCCACCGGTGACCCGGGGATCCAGGATGCTGGGCACGGCTTCTCCTCCGCGCTGGGCATCCCATTCGCCCCAGCCCAGTTCCGCGTAGCATTCGTCCGAAGCGACCACTGCACCCACCTCGCGGGCCTGGCCTACGATCCGGCGCAGGGATTCGACGTCGCGGACACTCCCGGTGGGGTTGCCCGGTGAGTTGATCCAGATCAAGCGGACCTTCGCGCGGGTGGCCGGATCGAGCTCGTCCAGGTCATCGGCGGCAACCGCCGTAGCCCCGGCGAGGGAGGCCCCGATGTCGTACGTCGGGTAGGCAACGGTGGGGCGGACCACAACATCGCCGGCGCCCAGCCCGAGCAGGAATGGCAGCCAGGCCACAAGTTCCTTGGAGCCGACCGTTGGCAGCACATCCTTGGGATCGAGGCCCGGCACCCCGCGACGGCTGGCAAACCAGTCCACGACGGCTTGGCGCAATGGCTCGGTGCCGTGGACTGTCGGGTAGCCGTGGGCGTCCGATGCTGCCGCCAGGGCGTCACGGATGAGTCCCGGTGTCGGGTCCACAGGAGTTCCGATGGAGAGGTTCACTGCCCCGCCCGGGTGCTTGGACGCCGTCGCAACGTACGGTGCCATGGCCTCCCACGGGTAGTCGGGCAGGTTAAGGCCAAAGGCGGGGGCCGCGGAAATCAAGGATGCAACCGCCCTTAGTGGTCTTGGTTCTGCGGGGGAAGGGCGGCAATGAACGGGTGGTCCTTGCCGGTGTTGCCGATCTTCGCTGCGCCACCCGGGGAACCGAGGTCGTCAAAGAACTCGACGTTGGCCTTGTAGTAGTCGGCCCATTCTTCCGGGGTGTCATCTTCGTAGTAGATGGCCTCCACAGGGCACACAGGTTCGCAGGCACCACAGTCGACACACTCGTCGGGGTGGATGTAGAGGGAACGCTCACCTTCGTAAATGCAGTCGACAGGGCATTCTTCAATACATGCCTTGTCCTTGACATCCACACACGGCTGCGCGATTACGTACGTCACGTCCCAGACCTCTCCACGGTTTGTCCCGGCGATGGCCGGGTAATACTGCCGGCTTCATGCCGGGCACTCAACTTCCGAGCCTATTATCCAACAGTGCGATCACGCCAACCTAGCCCGCGTCTTAGTATGAAACGGTGAATCCGCCACATTTGCCTCCACGCCAGTTCCTGCTCAACGCAACGCCAGGCATACGGGTAGTGGTGCGGTACCGGATCGACGACGGGCTCACCGACGCGCTTGGCTACCTGCTGGGCAGCAGCGACACCGCATGTACCGTACGGACCCGCACCACCGACGTCGAAATTCCCTTGTCGATGGTCATCGCCGCGAAGGAGGTGCCGCCGCCACCGCCGCGGCGGCAGGCCCGGTAGATCGGAGCCGACTGGCGACCACGAGCATGACCAGCGTCACTGCGCCGATACCGTAAATCCACACTGTTCCCGGCGTATCGCCGAGCACCAGCTGCTTCCCGGATCCAGCGGACGACAAAACGCCGACGGCGGCATAGGCCACTACGCCTGCCACCGCCGTCGGGAAGATTGAGCGGGACCACGCCGCCAGCCACAGCTGCACTGAGGCGAGCAGCAGCAGCGCGGCCGCAACTCCCCAGAAAATTTCGACGCCGTACCAGACACCCGACTGCCGGTGCAGCGCCGTACCTGCCGCAGCAACGAAAAGAGCCGCCGGTACGGCCGCAGCAATGCTACGGACGGTACCGGCGGCTCCCCTCTTCATGCAGCAGCTGTTCCCACCTGGTTCAGAACCAGTAAGGACTAGGCCTTGGCGCGGGCGCGGTTGGCCTTTGCGCGCTCGTTGGAATCGAGGATGACCTTGCGGATTCGGATGTCTTCCGGGGTCACCTCAACGCACTCGTCTTCGCGGGCGAATTCGAGGGACTCCTCGAGGGTCAGCTCGCGCGGCGGCGTCAGGTTCTCGAAGGAGTCGGAGGAAGCAGCACGCATGTTGGTGAGCTTCTTTTCCTTGGTGATGTTTACGTCCATGTCGTCAGCGCGGGAGTTCTCGCCAACGATCATGCCTTCGTAGACCTCGGACGTCGGCTTCACGAAGAAGGAACCGCGTTCCTGGAGGTTGATCATGGCGAACGGCGTCACGACACCGGCACGGTCGGCAACCATCGAACCGTTGGTGCGGTATTCGATGGGACCGGCCCACGGCTCGTAGCCTTCGGAGATGGAGGCTGCGATACCGGCGCCACGGGTGTCCGTGAGGAACCGGGTGCGGAAACCGATCAGGCCACGGGCAGGAACGATGAATTCCATGCGGCACCAGCCGGTACCGTGGTTGGCCATGTTGGTCATGCGGCCCTTGCGGGCTGCCATGAGCTGGGTGACGGCGCCGAGGTACTCTTCCGGAACGTCGATGGTCATGTGTTCCATCGGCTCGTGGAGCTTGCCGTCGATGGTCTTGGTAACAACCTGCGGCTTGCCGACGGTCAGCTCGAAGCCTTCGCGACGCATCTGCTCAACGAGGATGGCCAGGGCGAGCTCGCCACGACCCTGGACTTCCCAGGCGTCAGGACGCTCGGTGGGGAGCACCTTGATGGAGACGTTACCGATCAGTTCCTTGTCCAGGCGGTCCTTCACCTGGCGTGCGGTGACCTTGGCACCCTTGACCTTGCCGGCCAGCGGGGAGGTGTTGATACCGATGGTCATGGAGATCGCGGGATCGTCCACCGTGATCAGCGGCAGCGGCTGCGGGTTCTCGGCATCCGTGAGGGTTTCACCAATGGTGATGTCCTCAATACCGGCGACTGCCACGATTTCACCGGGGCCGGCTTCTTCGGCAGGAACGCGGGTCAGCGCCTTGGTGGCCAGCAGTTCAGTGATCTTGACGTTCTTGACTTCGCCGTTGGCGCGCGCCCAGGCAACGGTCTGGCCCTTGCGGAGGGTGCCGTTGTAGATGCGGAGCAGGGCGAGGCGGCCAAGGAACGGCGATGCGTCCAGGTTGGTCACGTGTGCCTGCAGCACGCCGTCCGGGTTGTACGTGGGAGCAGGGATGTGCTCGATGATGGTCTTGAAGAGGGGCTCGAGGTCCTCGTTCTCCGGCGCCGAGCCGTTGGCCGGCTGCTCCAGGGACGCGCGGCCAACCTTGGCGGCGGCGTAAACCACGGGAACTTCGAGGACCTTGTCCAGGTCGAGGTCCGGAACTTCGTCCGCGAGGTCCGAGGCGAGGCCCAGGAGCAGGTCCATGGACTCGTGGACGACCTCGTCGATGCGGGCATCGGGACGGTCGGTCTTGTTGACCAGGAGGATAACGGGCAGGTGCGCAGCAAGGGCCTTGCGGAGCACGAAGCGGGTCTGCGGCAGGGGGCCCTCGGAAGAGTCGACCAGCAGCACAACGCCGTCAACCATGGACAGGCCGCGCTCCACCTCGCCACCGAAGTCGGCGTGGCCGGGAGTGTCGATCACGTTGATGGTGATGGTCTCGCCGTTGGAGGACGGGCCGTTGTAGGCAACAGTGGTGTTCTTCGCGAGGATGGTGATGCCCTTTTCGCGCTCCAGGTCACCGGAGTCCATGACGCGGTCCTCAACCTCACCGTGGGAAGCGAAGGAGTTGGTCTGCTTGAGCATGGCGTCGACCAGGGTGGTCTTACCGTGGTCAACGTGTGCGACGATCGCGACGTTGCGCAGATCGCTCCGCGACGCAGTGTTGGTGATGGTTTCAGACATGCGTTTATGACTCGTTTCAGTGGTGAAGTCAGCTGTTTGTATCCGCGCGCATACCTGATCGACTTGATCGGAACACACAGCGAAAAGACCCCGGGACACAGGGCACCTGCATCCAGTCTAAACGCAGATGCATTTATGAGCCTAAAAAGCAAGCTATTGGCCTCCGGATTGTGGCATCAGTCACAGGAGGTCACGTGTTCGTAAACACAAGTCAAGATGCTGGATTTTCCTGAGCCGGTGCTTGATGATTGCAGCAGAACCAGTGCCCCACGGAGACCAATCAATGCGCCAATCTTCGGCCGTGTTCCGCATGATCGCACCGTTGATCGCCGTCGGCGTCCTCGCGGTCGGTTGCGGACCAGCGCCAACCAGTGCCCCTGCTCCATCCGTCGCGCCCGCGCCTGCCCGGACGGCGGCCTCCGACAAACCGCTGAGGGTTGCCCCGGAACCCAGTGCGATGAACCTCCCCGCCGGTTCCCTTTACAAGAATCCAGCGAACAACCGCAACGAACTCGTGCTGGCTGACGTCCGCCACACAGCGGTGCTGATCGGAGATTCACAGGCCATGCCTGCAGGGTCCTGGCCCCAGCAAGGCATCGCAGCCCTGGGGTACAAGCTGCACGTTGTAGGCATGGGTGGCACCGGATACGTGGCAACCAACGGCAAGACGGGCAACTACATCGACGCCCTCCAACGCGGTGACTGGGTACTCCCCTACGGCGAGCCACCTCTGATTGTGGTTGAAGGCGGCGGGAACGACGCCACGCAGCGCGCTACGGATGCCCAAATCACGAGCAATGCCGAACGTTTGCTCGCCGCGCTGAAAACCCGCTACCCCGGTTCGCGCCTGGCCATGATCGGTACCCTGGCACGCGGTGTCAGCAACGGAGGCGGACGCCGGACTGAAGTGGACGCCCTCCTGGGGCGGATCGCGGCCAAACATGGCATCCCGTTCGTCAGTGCGGGCGATTGGTTGACCCGTTACGACGCCATCGGCGACCTCCAAGACGGCGTTCATCTGAAGCCGACCGGGCACGCAAAGCTCGGCGTAGCACTGGCCCGCGAACTCACCGCCCTGGGCCTCACGGCCCGCCCGGACAGTTCTCCGGCAGCCAAGTAGGCTGACCTCGGTTAAGTAGGCAAGAGCCGGTGGTTCCCTTTGAAGGGAACCACCGGCTCTTGCTTTGAAATTACGGCGCCGGTCAGGCCACCTCGGGAGGCAGCAGCAGCGAACCACCGGGAATCGCGTCCAACAGTGCCTGCGTGTAGGCCTCGCGAGGGTTGTCGAAGACATCGTCCGTGCTGCCCGTTTCAACGAGCTTGCCCTTTTGCATGACGCACACGTGGTCTGCGATCTGCCGGACCACAGCGAGGTCGTGGGTGATGAACAGGTAGGTCAACCCGAGGTTGTCCTGAAGTTCTGCGAGGAGGTTCAGGACTTGGGCTTGGACCAGGACGTCGAGCGCGGACACGGCCTCGTCACAGATGATGACTTCGGGATCCAATGCCAATGCGCGTGCGATTGCAATACGCTGACGCTGGCCACCGGAGAGTTCGTTCGGGTACCGCCGCATTGTGGACTGTGGCAAAGCAACCTGGTCCAGCAGCTCGCGCACTTTCTTTTCACGGCTGGCCTTGGTACCGATCTTGTGGGTCCGCAACGGCTCTTCAATGGTCCTGAAGATGTTGTACATCGGGTCCAAGGAGCCGTAAGGGTCTTGGAAAATCGGCTGCACCCGGCGACGGAACTTGAACAGGTCCTTGCTGTTCAACGTGGATGTGTCCACACCATCGAAAATGATCTTGCCCGAGGTGGGCTCCAACAGGTTGAGCACCATCTGGGCCACGGTCGACTTTCCGGATCCTGACTCGCCCACGATTGCCGTGGTTGTGCCACGCCGTACGGAAAACGACACCGAGTCCACAGCCTTGAAGTCCGTCGTCTTGCCAATGCCGCCACGGAGCTTGAAGACCTTCGTCAGTTCCTCAACCTTCAGCACTTCCTCCGGGAGCGCTGATTCCACAATCACGGGCTCGGTGGGTGCCAGGAGTTCATCGGACTCAACGCCCTGCTCCTTGGCAACCTGGATACGACGCGATGCGAGGGAAGGCGCCGAAGACACCAAACGCTTGGTGTACGGATGCCTCGGATTACGCAGCAGCTCCAGCGAAGGTCCGGACTCGACGACCTGGCCTTTGTACATCACCACGACTTTGTCAGCCCGCTCGGCCGCCAGGCCGAGGTCGTGGGTGATAAGCAGGACAGCGGTCCCCAACTCGGACGTCATCTTGTCCAAGTGATCCAAAATTTGCCGCTGGACCGTGACGTCGAGGGCCGACGTCGGCTCGTCCGCGATCAGCAGGCGCGGCTGGCAGGACAAGCCAATGGCGATGAGGGCGCGCTGGCGCATACCGCCGGAGAACTCGTGCGGGTACTGCTTGGCCCGACGCGCGGCGTCAGGCAACCCCGCCTCAGACAGCACTTTGGCGATGTCTTCCGGCCCGGAGGGAAGACCGTTGGCCTTCAGTGTCTCTTTGACCTGGAACCCGATTTTCCACACTGGGTTGAGGTTGGACATCGGATCCTGGGGCACCATGCCAATGGAATTGCCGCGGAGCTCGATCATGCGCTTTTCGCTGGCGTGGGCGATATCTTCGCCGTCGAAGAGGATCTCTCCGGCGGCTACCCGACCATTGCCCGGAAGCAACCCGATAGCGGCGAGTGCGGAGGTGGATTTACCGGAGCCGGACTCCCCTACAATCGCCACCGTCTCCCCTGGCATGACGGTGAAATGCGCGTTCCTGACGGCGTTGACCTCACCGTTGCTTGTGGCGAAGTTGATGGCCAGATTCTTGATCTCCAGCAACGGACGTTCAGAGCCAGCTGGTTCTTCCTTGATGTGAACCGATGTGTTCATCGCTTGGCCTTTCATCGTTTGCGCGCTTTCGGGTCGAGGGCATCACGAAGGGCGTCGCCCAGCATGATGAAACTCAAGACTGTGATCGAAAGTGCAATAGCCGGGTACAGCAACGGCATGGGGTTGGACCTCAAGGATGCCTGTGCTGCCTGGATGTCATTACCCCACGACATAACACTCGGGGGCAGACCGATTCCCAGGAATGACAGGGTGGATTCAGCCACGATAAAGGTACCCAGCGAGATGGTGGCCACCACAATGATTGGAGCCAAGGAGTTGGGCAGAACGTGGCGGAGCAATGACCGGAAGCGCGAAACGCCCAAGGACCTCGCTGCCATCACGAAGTCCGCGTTTCGTACCTCGATGACGGCGCCCCTGGTGATGCGGGCAATTTGTGGCCATCCGAAAGTGATCAGAATGAGGATCAGCGTCCATACAGTCCGGTTGGCCCGGAAGACGGGAAGCTGCATCATGACGATCGCGCCGAGGATCAGCGGCAGGGCAAAGAAGATGTCTGTCAGGCGGGCCAGAAGGGCATCAGCCCAGCCACCGTAGTAGCCGGCAAGGGCACCGATGGTTCCACCGAAAATGACAACTCCGAGTGTTGTGAACAGGCCGACGGTGACAGAGGATCGTGTTCCGAAAATCACACGGGCATAGACATCGCAACCCTGTTTGTTGAAGCCCAAGGGATGTCCACTGACCGGTCCGCCGTTCGAGTTGGCAAGCTGGCAGGCTTCACCAGAGGGGTCGATCGGTGAGAACAGGCCGGGGAACAGGGAGACCACAACAACAGCCAGGATCATGATGGCCGAGATGATAAAGAGCGGCTGCTTACGCAGGTTCTTCCATGCCTCACCCCAGAGGCTGGAGGGCGCCTGGTCCTCCTTCACCTTGTCGGTGGCTTGCAGCGGCGTCTCTTCGAGGTCAGCAACGAAGTGCTCGATGTGACGCGGGGCTGTGTCCTGCCCCGTCAGGTTGTTATCAGGAGTCATAGCGGATCCTCGGGTCAAGCCAGGCATACAGAAGGTCAACAATCAGGTTCGAGACACAGTAAACAAGGACCAGAACTGTGACGATTGATACCACGGTAGGTCCTTCCCCGGAAAGAACTGCGCGGTACAACCTGTTGCCGACGCCCGGGACGTTGAAGATGCCCTCAGTAACGATCGCGCCACCCATAAGGGCGCCAAGATCGGCGCCGAGGAACGTGACGACTGGAATCAAAGAGTTCCTCAGGATATGGACGTTGACGACCCGAAAGCGTGAAAGCCCCTTGGCCGTGGCTGTCCGAACGTAATCGGCATTCATGTTCTCGATGACGCTGGTCCTGGTGAGGCGCAGGACATAGGCGAAAGATGCCAGGCCCAGCACGATCGCCGGAAGAATGAGGTCTTGTACGGTCGCAGCTGAACTGACGGTGGGCTTAGCCCACCCCAATTGGACGCCGATGAAGAACTGAAGAAGGAAGCCGAGAACGAAGATCGGAATACCGATGACGATCAGGGAGGCGATCAATACAGTCCCGTCAAAAAGCTTGCCCTTGCGGAGTCCGGCAACAAGACCAAAAGCGATACCGAAGACGCCTTCAAAGATGAGCGCCATGATCGCCAAGCGGGCCGTTACCGGGAACACCTCACCAAGTACCGCGGCAATGGGTCGGCCAGAGAAGTCCTGGCCAAGATCAAAAGTAAAGATGCTCTTGAGGTAGAGCAGGTATTGCACAATAAACGGCTGGTCAAGGTTGTATTGGGCCCTGAGCTTGGCCGCGACTGCTTCGTTGACGGGTTTATCCCCAAAGAGCGCAGCAATGGGGTCACCCGGGAGGCTGAACACCAGGAAGTACACAAGGAGGGTTGCTCCAAGGAAAACGGGAATCAGCTGGAGGAATCGTTTCAGGATGTATGTGGCCATTAGCGCGATACCTCCCGAACAGCGGGCACCCGATCCAGGGGTGCAGCGGAGTTGTTCATCGAAGAACCTTTTCGATCGATGTGCAGGCTGCCCCGGCCAAGATCCGAAGATGTCTGCACAAGGACGCCCAACCGGAGTTGGGCGTCATTGATGTGAAACGCGATAAGGCGGCGGCAGCGCTCAATGAGCGCCCCCGCCGCCGATCGTCATTTACTTGCCGGTGATGTTGTAGTAGAGCGGGACGCCGTCCCAGCCGTAGTCAACATTCGTGACGCCTGTGCTCCAGCCGCCCTGCGACACCTGGTACCACAGCGGGATGGCCGGCAGATCCTGGAGGAGGATTTCCTGCGCCTTGTTCATTGCCTTGTTACCCTCAGCAACCGAAGGAGCGGAGAGACCGTCAGAGATGGCCTTGTCGAAGGTCGGGTTCTCATAACGGGCATCGTTCGAGCCGGCACCGGTCTTGTAGATCGGGCCCAGGAAGTTGTACAGCGACGGGTAGTCGGCCTGCCAACCCGCACGGATCGCACCGGTCAGCTTTCCGGAAGTGGCGAGGTCACGGGCTTCCTTGAAGGTAGCAAACGGAAGACCCTCTGCCTTGATGCCGAGGTTGTTCTTCAGCTGGTTGGTCACAGCCTCAACCCATGCCTTGTGACCACCCTTGTCAGCGTTGTACGCGATGGTGAATACGGTGTTGGGGTCCCACTTCTGGATGGCGTCAGCCTTGGCCCAGAGGTCCTTGGCCTTGGCGGCGTCGAACTTGAGGTTGTCCGAGCCCGGGATGCTGTCGCTGTAGCCATCCAGGACGGGAGCCGTGAAGTCCTTCGCCGGCTGACGGCCACCGCTGAAGATCACCTTCGTGATCTCTTCACGGTTCATTGCCATGGAGATGGCCTGGCGGCGCAACTTACCGGCTTCACCGCTCCACTCCGGGAGGTATTCCGGGATGGCGATGGTCTGGTTGCCGGCGTACGGCTTCTCGATGAAGCGATCACCGAGGTCCGTCTTGAAGTTGGCGAGGGCGCTAGTCGGGATCGTCTGGAGGATGTCCAGGTTGTTGCCCAGGAGGTCCTGGTACGCGGCGTCATCGTTCTGGAAGATCTTGAACGTCACGCCGCCGTTCTTGGCCTTGCGCGGACCGTTGTAGTCAGCATTGGGAACGAGCTGGATCTGCACGTTGTGCTGCCAACCGTTCTCTGCCATCTTGTACGGGCCGTTGCCTACCGGCTTTTCGCCGTAGGTCTTCGGGTCTGCAAGTGCTGCGGCAGGGACCGGCATGAAGGCCGTGTAGCCAAGTCGCAGCGGCCAGTCGGACTCGGGCTGCTTGAGCTCAACGGTGAAGGTGGTGTCGTCCACAACCTTCAGACCGGACATGGTGTCGACGGTTGAACCCTTGGCGCTGGTCTCGTCGTAGCCCTTGATGCTCTCAAAGAATGTCGCACTCAACTGAGCGTTCTTTGCTGCCGCACCGTAGTTCCAGGAGTCAACAAACGTCTTGGCCGTGATGGCTTCGCCGTTGGTGAATTTCTGGTCCTTCTTGATCTTGATGGTGAAGTTCTTGGCGTCAGGCGCCTCAATGGACTCAGCCAGTTCGTTGACCGGCTTGCCGGAGGGGTCGTAGCTGACGAGGCCCGAGAAGATCAGCGTCGCGATCTTTCCGCCGCCAACCTCGTTGATGTCTGCCGGCATCAGCGGCCGCTGCGGCTCAGAACCGTCAGCGATGATGACCTTGTTGGGATTTCCTCCGGATGCACCGGAGTCATTGTTGCCGCCGCCGCCGCAACCGGTCATTGCGAGGGCGATGACCGCCGCTACGCCTAGAGCTTTGGAAGTGCGCGAAAAACGCATTCCGCCTCCTATGAGTCGGGAAGTTGATCAGGGGAAGGTTGGTGGTTTCCCCCAGGCAGGCACAGTTTCCTACTGTGACGTTGCCTACATGTGAGTGTAAGCCTACCCACATTGCGTCCGGATGTTGGAACATGCTGGCCAAACTGTAACCGTTCCGCAACCTCTACATGCCTAAAACGCCGGGAATTTCAAGTCAAACGTTACTCGGTGGTAGCATACGCTGTCTGACAGCAGGACAGGGAAGGTTTTGGGCGAAGTTGAGCCCGTCGAATCTGTTGGATTGGCAGGGCCGAGGGCTCTCCACGTGATTCAGAGGGCGATGGCGGTGCGAGGATGTCCAAATCGATGCCGGGGCGATCGGTGCAGCGGGCAGCAGAGCCGAAAACACGTAGGTTGCTCAGCCCGTAACGACAGGCCAGGGCTGCCGGCTCACGGCGGCGGGTCTCCAGAGCTTCATGAGGCAGAGGACGCACCATGTCCTCCATTAGATCGGAGGTCCTGGGCCGATTCCAGCACCGGCGGCCTCCCGCGAACTGACCCCACTATGCTTGGGCCATGTCCACAGACGAAGAAAAAGATCCCCCGGTTCCTGCCGACGTCGAGGGAAAGATCCCGAAAAAGATCCGCGACGTCCCCGAGCCGGACGCGAAAACAACCGCCGATGAAAAGCGCGAAAACTCCTAGGAATCACGTCCATCGGCCCCCACCCAACAGCAAAGGCCGCAGGCCATGAAGTGGTGAGACTCCATGACCTGCGGCCCTGTTGAGACGTCGGCGCCCAAATGGCCCCGGTCCTGACTAGACGTTGAAGCGGAACTCCACCACGTCGCCGTCGGCCATTACATACTCTTTGCCTTCGATGCGGACCTTGCCGCGGGACTTCGCCTCGGCCATGGAGCCGGCCTCGATGAGGTCATCGAAGGAGACAACTTCGGCCTTGATGAAGCCGCGCTGGAAGTCGGAGTGGATCACGCCGGCCGCCTGCGGTGCCGTGTCGCCCTGCCGGATGGTCCAGGCACGGGTTTCCTTGGGGCCGGCCGTGAGGTAGGTCTGCAGGCCGAGGGTGTGGAAGCCGACGCGCGCCAGCTGATCCAGGCCGGACTCGGACTGGCCGTTCATTTCCAGCATCTCGCGGGCTTCTTCCTCGTCGAGCTCAACGAGGTCGGACTCGAGTTTGGCGTCAAGGAAGACGGCATCTGCGGGGGCCACCAGGGCACGCAGTTCCTCCTGCTTGGCAGGATCTCCGAGGATGCCTTCGTCGGCGTTGAAGACGTAGATGAACGGCTTGGCCGTCAGGAGACCGAGCTCCTTGAGGTGGCCCATTTCGAGCTTGTCGCTCTTGATGGAGGAGAAGATGGTGTCGCCACGTTCCAGCACAACCTGGGCGGCCTTGATGGCGGCCAGTTCCGCGGCATCGCGCTTCTTGATTTTGACTTCTTTTTCGATGCGCGGGATCGCGTTTTCGATGGTCTGAAGGTCAGCGAGGATCAGCTCGGTGTTGATGGTCTCCATGTCGGAGCGCGGGTCGACCTTGCCATCGACGTGGATGACATCGGGATCGTCGAACACACGGACCACCTGTGCGATGGCCTCAGCCTCGCGGATGTTGGCCAGGAACTTGTTGCCCAGGCCTTCACCTTCGGACGCGCCCTTGACGATGCCCGCGATGTCCACGAAGGAAACCGGCGCCGGCAGCAAACGCTGGGAGCCGAAGATTTCGGCCAGCTTCGCCAGACGGGGGTCGGGCAGGTTCACGACGCCGACGTTCGGTTCGATCGTTGCGAACGGATAGTTCGCAGCGAGCACCTGGTTACGGGTCAGTGCGTTGAAAAGGGTTGATTTGCCGACGTTGGGCAGTCCGACGATGCCAATAGTAAGAGCCACGAGCATTGATTCTACCCGTTGGAGCAGCGTCTCCGCTTGTCGATGCCTGCCAACGGCCCTCCAACCGGGCGCCTCGCTAAAACTGTCGTACCCCTGTGACAGGGTTGCCTCATGGATGGATTTGGATTGGTTTTGGCCCTGCTGATGCTGCTGATCGGCGCCGCGGTCGGTCTCGCTGCCGGTTATGTTGTTTTCCGACGCCGGGGCGCAGGTTTGGAAGAGGACTTCGACGCCGTTTCGGCGCGGCTTTCCGAGGTGACGGCACAGTTGGCAGCGGCCGACGCCGAGCGGCGGCTTTTGTTCACGCAGAACCGCGAGTTGAGCGCGGCCAGGAACTCCGACGGCAGTGTTTTGCGGGCACTGGCTCCAGTCGCTGAGAAGCTGACAGCGGTCCAGCAGCAGGTCTCGCTGCTGGAACGCGACCGTGTGGAGCAATACGGGCAACTTGCCCAACAGCTCCAGGATGCCCGCCTTTCCGATGAACAACTATTGAGGTCAACGCATGCCCTGGCCTCCGCACTGCGCTCCAACAGCGCACGCGGTCAGTGGGGCGAAGTCCAACTGCGCCGGGTGGTGGAGGCATCTGGAATGCTGCGGCACGTGGACTTCCACGAACAGGTCCATTCCGGCAAATCCGAGACCACCTTGAGGCCCGACCTCGTGGTTCAGCTTCCCGGAGGCAAGCAGCTGGTGGTGGACGCCAAGGTCCCTCTGGCCTCCTACCTCGCCGCCCAGGAGCAGTTGCACGGAGCTGGCTCCTTGGGAGAATCCGTCACGGCTGCCAGCGGCCAGGATTCCAAAGCTCTCCTGGTACAGCACGCGAAGGCGCTGAAGGCCCACATCGACGCCTTGGCTTCCAAAAAATACTGGGACATCCCCGGCAACTCGCCCGAACTCGTGATCTGTTTCCTGCCCGCAGAGTCCATCCTGGCCTCCGCGCTCGAGGCCGACCCTGCTTTGCTGGAGCACGCCCTGTCCCGGAACGTCGTCCTGGCCTCGCCCGGAACACTTCTGGCGGTCCTGAAATCAGTTGCTTTCACCTGGCGCCAGGACGTGCTCACCGACAGCGCCCACGAACTCTTCGAACTCGCCAAACAGCTCTACGAGCGCATGGGCACGCTCGGAGAGAATGTCAGCAAGCTGGGGAGCTCCCTCAAGACCTCCGTGGACCGCTATAACGCCATGGTGGGGACCTTGGAGGCGCGCGTCCTCCCGACAGCCCGAAAGCTCAACACCATGGACGACGCCGGACTCACAGCCCCGCCGTCTGTCGAAGCAGTCCCTCGGGCCCTGGCAGCCCCGGAACTCCTTGAGGACCGGGAAAACCACGAGTCGGCTGCCTGAACAAAACCGTCTGAACGAAAGAGACCCGCAGCGTTCCCGCCATGATGGCAGGCCCGCTGCGGGTCTCTTTTCAGCTTCCGGTTGGCCCGGATCGCACCTCTACGACGTCGGCCGGTTCCCACGTCCACCGAGTGCACGGGAGACATCGCCGGCCTTCTTCAAGGTGGCGCGCAACTCCTTGGGCAGCGAGAAGAGAAGGTCTTCCTCTGCCGTCACAACCTCTTGGACCTCGCCGTATCCGTACTCGGCGAGCAGTCGCAGAACGTCCTGCACCAGCACCTCCGGTACAGATGCCCCGGACGTCACGCCCACGGTGGCCACGCCCTCGAACCAGGCCTCGTCCACCTCGTTCGCAAAGTCCACCCGGTAGGAGCTCTTGGCCCCGTATTCAAGGGCCACTTCGACCAAGCGGACCGAGTTGGAGGAGTTTGCCGAGCCAACCACAATCACCAGGTCAGCCTGTGGAGCAATCTTCTTGATGGCCACTTGGCGGTTGGTGGTGGCGTAGCAGATGTCGTCGCTGGGCGGATCCTGAAGCGTGGGAAAACGCTCCTTGAGCAGGCGGACCGTCTCCATGGTCTCGTCGACACTCAGTGTCGTCTGCGAAAGCCAGATGGTCTTCTCAGGATCACGAACGGTGACCTTGTCGACCTCGTGGGGGCCGTTGATGATCTGGATGTGTTCAGGGGCCTCACCTGCGGTCCCCTCGACCTCTTCATGGCCTTCGTGGCCGATCAGCAGGATGTCGTAGTCGTCCTTGGCAAACCGGACAGCTTCACGGTGGACCTTGGTGACCAAGGGGCACGTGGCATCAATGGTGCGCAGGCCGCGGTCCTCGGCAGATTGGACCACGGCGGGCGAGACGCCGTGCGCCGAAAAAATCACCAATGCGCCCTCGGGAACCTCGTCGGTTTCCTCAACGAAGATGGCGCCCTGTTCTTCAAGGGAGCTGACCACGTGAACGTTGTGGACGATCTGCTTCCGCACGTAAACCGGCGGCCCATAGTGCTCCAGCGCCTTTTCAACGGCGATGACAGCCCGGTCGACACCGGCGCAGTAGCCGCGCGGAGCAGCCAGCAAGACCTTCTTGGGACCCACAACCGGGGCCGCCGCCTGTACCTCTTCCGGAGATCGCCGTCTGCGGGGCACCGTTGGCATAGGAATGGAAACTGCTGTGCTGGTCATGCCTCCATGCTACCGGCACGGCCTTTAGCTGCGGGCAGAACGTGACCGTTGTCGCCCTGACACCACAGCAGCTATGACACCGACCACAACAAGTGCGCCGGAGACGACCACCGAGGTACCCACCCACTGGCCGAATCCGGCCCGCGCGGCCGTGAGGAATTCATCCTTGAACAACTCCGCCACGCTGTTGGCGCTGTCGAGGTTCCCCACCACTGATCCGGCGAGGTCCGCTCCTGCAGTCCAAAGGGCCGCAAGTGCCAGACCACCGAGGCCAAGGAACACCAACACCAGCGATCGCCGTCGTGCCGCAACGATCGCCAAGAGAGCTGAAACAGCGGCGCCGAGGGCCGCCACCCACCACAAGGGCGCGAAGGCAGCTACGCGTTCTACGAGTTGGCGGTGGGTTGGCTGACCCAGCGACACGAGGCTTTCGGCCGGAACGTCAATGCGGATAGTTGTGGCCTCGGCGAAGTGGTCCCGGATCAGCCTGACCATGGGAGCGATATCGAGAACCAAAGCGGTACTTGCGCGGTTTTCCTCCGGCTGGTCCACTGTGCCGAAATTGAGTCTGTGGCTGTTCCTGACCGTGTCCTGCCACGCCTGCGGATAGTCACTCCACGATTGCATTCCCGAGGTAGCTTTCCGGAGGGCATCGGATGCAACGGACTGGATGGGCTCGGGCAGATCAACTGAGGACTCAAAGGTTCCTACAGCCGCCGCGGCCAGCCGGCTCTGGAATTCGGGGTCGTTGCCCAGGGAGCCAGCCAGGCGGACAAAGCCATCTTCTTTGACGATGTTCTGGTCCACCCACGCCGTAGGAACGGCGACGGCCGTAAGGAGCACGGCGAGGACCACTCCAACTACTGAGACAAAAGTTCGCAAAATCATCCTCGGAGTCGGGGGCAGTGCCACCATCCTAGGTCTGTCCACATGATAGGAAAAATGTCGGTGCCGGGGATCAAGCTATGGATAGAGTTGGAAGGCGGCCGCGATCCAAGGGCGCACCCCTGAACGAGGACCATGAACATGCAGCCACGAACGCAGCGACCGGGACAGGCACGGACCAGCCATGTCCGCTGAAGCCATGCCGGAATCAACCCTCCCCGGAACTGCTGCCGAAACAAGCCCGGACAACCCCTGGCCACTGCAGCTGCTCTCCCGCAAGCTCAAGGCCCACATCGAACGTGCGCCCGCAGCGTGGATCGAGGGCCAGGTCATTGAAATGAACCGCAGGGGCGGCAACGCTTTCCTCACCCTGAGGGATGTGGATGCGGAGATTTCGTTGCCCGCATCTGTGTGGTCCACAGTCTTGGACCGGCAGAAGATACCCCTGGAGCGCGGTTCGCGGGTGGTGGCATTGGTCAAGGCGGACTTCTGGGTGAAAACCGGTCGCCTGAACATGTCCGTCAAGGACATCCGTCCGGTAGGCCTCGGTGACCTGCTGGTAAGGATCGAAAGGCTTCGCCAGGCATTGGCCGCCGAAGGCCTGTTTGCCGATTCCCGGAAGCGCAAGCTGCCGCTGCTCCCCCACCGCATCGGGCTGATCACGGGCAGGGATTCGGACGCGAAGAAGGACGTCATGCGCAATGCCGCCCTGAGGTGGCCCGCGGTGGAATTCGACGTCCGTGAGGTTGCCGTCCAAGGAAACACCGCGGTTTCGCAGATAGTCGCGGCATTGAAGAAGCTCGACGCCGATCCACACGTTGACGTCATCGTGCTCGCCCGCGGCGGAGGCGCCTTGGAAGACCTCCTGCCGTTCAGCAACGAGGACCTCATCCGGGCAGTCTCAGCTGCCACCACGCCGGTGGTCAGTGCCATCGGGCACGAGGCGGACCGACCCATCCTGGACGACGTAGCGGATCTGCGCGCCTCCACGCCCACGGACGCCGCCAAGCGGATTGTTCCGGACGTGGCAGAAGAATTGGCGATGGTCCGCCAAGCAAGGGATCACCTTCGTCGTGGGATCAGCCGACTCGTGGACCGCGAGACGGACAGGCTCCAGTCCTTGAAGTCCAGGCCGGTCCTGGCATCACCGGCCTCCATGGTGGACGCCCGGGCGGAGGACATCCAACGCCTGCAGCGCAGGACACATTCGGCCGTCAGCACAGCCGTTGTGCGGGCCCTGGACCAGGTGCACCATTTGCGGGCCCAGGTCCGCGCACTGTCGCCGCAAAAGACCCTGGACCGCGGTTACGCCGTCGTCCAACTCATCGGGGAAGACGAGGCCGGGCACCACGTAGTCAGCAGTCCCGAAGAGGCACCGGACGGGACAGCATTGGCCGTCCGGGTCGCTCACGGAAGATTCAAGGCAGTCTCCACAGGCCATGCTGAACGCCTGGACCCCTGAAGCCACTGAACACCGACGTAAGGACATCATGACCGAGAACAACGCAGCATCCCCTGGGCCCGGGTCCCTGGACAGCCTGAGCTACGAAGAAGCACGCGAACAACTTGTGGCCGTCGTCAGCCGCCTTGAGGCAGGTGGCGCCAGCCTTGAGGAATCCCTCGCCCTCTGGGAGCGGGGCGAAGCCCTCGCCAAGCGCTGCGAGGACTGGCTGGAAGGCGCCCGGAAGCGCCTGGCGACGGCCCGGGACGCAGGGAACGACGGCGGTACGTCAGCGGGCGCCGACCAGCAGCAGTAGTTCCTAGGACTTCTCGACGAGCGCCCGCTCCGCCGCGACGTCGAAATCGGCCTTGGGCCAGTCCAAATCCAGGCTTTCCAGGGCCTCCAGCAGCAGCTGTTGAACGGCGATCCGGGCGTACCACTTCTTGTTGGCCGGTACGACGTGCCAAGGCGCGACATCCGTTGAGGTCTTCTCAAAGGCGATGCTGTAGGCGGCCATGTAGTCGTCCCAATAGGCGCGTTCGGCGAGGTCGCCTCGGCTGTACTTCCAGTGCTTGGCGGGATCGTCCAAGCGGGCAATCAGGCGCTCTTTTTGTTCGTCCTTGCTGATGTTCAGCATGACTTTGACGATGGTGGTGCCCTGTTCGGCCAGGCGCGCCTCGAAGTCGTTGATGGCCGCATAGCGGCGTTCGAGTTCCTTGGCGTCGGCCCAGCCATGGACACGGTGGATCAGGACGTCCTCGTAGTGGGACCGATCGAACACCCCGACCATGCCAACTGCCGGGACTTCCTTCTCGATCCGCCACAGGAAGTCATGCGACTTTTCCTCGTCCGTGGGAGCCTTGAAGGCTGCCAGGTGCACACCCTGCGGGTCCATGGCGCCCACCACGTGGCTCACGATTCCGCCCTTGCCCGCAGTGTCCATGGCCTGCAGGATCAGCAAGAGCCTCTTGGAGCTGCCGAACTTGCCCTCGGCGAAGAGCTGCTCCTGCAGTTCTGCCAGCCGGTCGTCCTGGGCGTCGAGCAAAGCCTTGCCGTCCGCCTTGGTCCCCGCGTAGCCGGGGGTGGACTGAGGGTCGACGCCTGCCAGCGAAAATCCGGGCCCGACCTTCAGAACTTCGGCTGGACTCTTGGCGAACTCAACTACAGCAGCCATGTGGCGCCCCCTTCTTCCCCGACCGCGCCCCGATGACGCGGCTGTGAACCTCAGGCTAGTTGCCCGGGTACCTCGACAGGAAGTCCGCCATGCGCCCAATCGCCTCTTCAATGTCCTTCACGTTGGGCAAGGTCACCATGCGGAAGTGGTCAGGGCGAACCCAGTTGAACGCGCGTCCGTGGGAGACGAGGATCTTCTGCTCCTTCAGCAGGTCAAGGACAAACTTCTCGTCATCCCTGATGTGGTAAACCTCGGGGTCCAGCTTCGGGAACAAGTACAGCGCACCCCTCGCCTGCTGGGTGCTGACCCCGGGAATGGCGTTGAGGAGGTCGTAAGCCTTGTTGCGCTGTTCCAGGAGCCTGCCACCGGGAAGGATGAGATCGTTGATGCTCTGGTAACCACCAAGCGCAGTCTGGATGGCATGCTGGGCAGGAACGTTGGCGCACAAGCGCATGTTGGCCAGGAGGTTGATGCCCTCCAGGTAATCCGCAGCGTCCTTCTTGGGCCCGGAAATGGCCATCCAACCGGCACGGTAACCGCACACGCGGTAAGCCTTCGACAGGCCGCTGAACGTCAGGCAGAGGACGTCGTCCCCGGTCAGTCCGGCGAGGTTGGTGTGGACGGCGTCTTCGTACAGGATTTTTTCGTAGATCTCATCGGCGAACAGCACCAGGCCATGCTTTTCGGCCAGGGCCACAATCCGCTTGAGGGTCTCCTCCGGGTAGACAGCACCGGTGGGATTGTTGGGATTGATCACCACGATGCCCTTGGTCCGGGGGGTGATCTTCGCTTCCATGTCATCAAGGTCAGGCTGCCAGCCTGAATCTTCATCGCAGAGGTAGTGCACGGGACGGCCGCCGGCCAGCGCGACAGATGCTGTCCACAGGGGGTAGTCCGGGGTGGGAATGAGGACCTCGTCGCCATCCTCGAGCAACGCCATGAGGGACATGGTGATCAGTTCGCTGACACCATTTCCGAGGTAGATGTCATCGACGTGGATGTTTTGGATACCGCGGGTCTGGTAGTACTGGGAAACAGCGGTCCTTGCCGAGAAAATCCCGCGCGAATCGCTGTAACCCTGGGCATTGGGCAGGTGGCGGATCATGTCCACCAAAATGGCGTCAGGCGCTTCAAAGCCGAAGGGGGCCGGGTTTCCGATGTTCAGTTTGAGGATCCGGTGACCCTCCGCCTCCATCTGCTGGGCGGCCTGAAGGATCGGTCCACGGATGTCGTAGAGGACATTATGAAGCTTGGTGGACTGCTTGAAATTCGCCATTCCTCAAATATGCCACACGGGTGATGTAGTTCAGTTGAGACTTGACTCACATATACGACGACGGCGGTGACGGTCCCGCACGGGTCCGTCACCGCCGTCGTACGCGGTTTTGTTGTGGGCTACTTGACGATGCCCTTGTCCTTCAGCCAGGCGGTTGCGGCGTCCTTGGGCGACTGCTTTTGGTCGCCGCTGACGGCCCTGTTCAGGTTGGTGAGGTCATCAGTGGTGAGGATCTTGGACACGTTGTTGAGCGCTTCCTTGGCTTTGTCCGTCATCTTGGACTTGTTGTAGAGCGGCAGGACCTGCTGGGCCTTGAAGTTGTTCTTGGGGTCTTCAAGGACCACGAGGTCGTTGTCCACGATCGAAGGGGTCGTGGTGTAGATGTCAGCCACCTGGACCTTGTCCTCCAGCAACGCCTGCAGCGTCAGGTTGCCGCCGCCGTCGCTGAACGGCTGCAGGCCCTTGAGCTCGCAGTTGTAGTTCTTCTTCAGGCCCGGGAAGCCGTACGAGCGGGTCTCGAAGGTGGCCGGAGCCGCCATGGTGAAGTCCTTGCAGACCTTGGCCAGGTCCTCAATGGACTTCAACTGGTACTTCTCGGCCGTGGCCTTGGTGACCACCATGGCGTCCTTGTCCTCGGCTTTGGAGGCGTCCAAGACACCCAGTCCTTCAGGCAGCTTGCCAGGCAGGGCCTTGTACACGTCATCGGCCGAAACCTCGGTGGCCTCAGTGTCCACGTAGGAAAGGAGGTTGCCGGAGTAGTCCGGAACGAGGTCGATCGAGCCGTCCTGGACGGCCTTGAAGTAGATCTCACGCGAACCGATGTTCGGCTTGGACGTTGCGGTGAGTCCTGCTGCGTTGAGTGCACCCACGTAGATTTCGGCGATGACCTGGCTCTCGGGGAAATCGGCAGAGCCAACCACCAGGGAACCGCCACCGGAGGAGCCGCTGGGCGCCGCGGAGGAGGGATTGGCCAGGGGGCTGCCGCCGCACGCGCTCAAGGCGAGGGCCACTCCCACACCAGCTGCGAGGCCGCCGAGGCCACGGCGTGTAAGGGTCATGGGGACGGGGTTCTTCATGGTGTACCTCCTTGAACGGCAGCCTCGGCTGGAGCCGCGGCTGTGAGATCTTCGGCTGCCTTATGGCCGCCTTTTGAGTCGAGGGTAAGACCTGGCGAAAGGACCAGCCGTTGCACCGCAGCGAGGATCAGGTCCACGGCAATGGCAAGGCCGGCGATGAGCAAGGACCCACCGAGCATCCGGGGAAAATCCTGCAGGACGAGTCCGTCAAAGAGATAACGGCCCAGCCCTCCGAGCGGCAGGTAGGCCACCACGGAAACAGTGGCGATGACCTGCAGCACGGCAGTGCGGATCCCACCGAACATCACTTGCAGGCCGTTGGGCAGTTCCACCCGGAAGAGGATCTGCAGCTCGGTCATGCCCACGGCCCTGGCAGCATCAACCACGTTGGCATCCACACTGGAAATGCCGGCGTAGGTACCGGCCAGAAGCGGCGGGACTGTAAGGATTACCAAGGCCCAAACCGGAGGCATCAGGCCGCTGCCTGCCAGCAACGCGAAAAGGACCAGCAAGCCGAGGGTGGGCAGGGCTCGGAGTGCGCCGGCCACAGCAACTGCCACCACTCGCCCCCGCCCGGTGTGACCAATAAAGAGCCCCACGGGAATGGCGATCACGGCGGCGATGAGCAGCACCAGGCCGCTGTACTGCAAATGTTCAAACAAACGGGTGGGAATGCCACCGCTTCCGGTCCAATGCTTGGGATCGGCGAGCCACGCGAGGGTTTCGGCAAAGATGTTCATGCCGACACTCCAGGATCGGGGCGCAGGCCTGCCTGTGGCGCGGCGGGTCCGGTCTTGGGCTCAGTAGCCAAGGTGGTGGCATCGGGCCCGGAAGGTTTACCGCCCGCCGCACGGGTCCATGGCGTCAGGAGCCGCTCCAGCACTACAAGGACGGCATCCATCAGCAATGCCAAAACCAGGATGGCGAGGATCCCCACCACCACTTCGGTGATGAAAGTCCGCTGCAGTCCGTCGGTGAAGAGAACGCCCAGGTTGCCCACCCCCAGCAATGCCGCGACACTGACCAGGGAAATATTGCTGACGGACACTACGCGGAGGCCCGCGAACATCACCGGCAAGGACAATGGCAGGTCCACCTGGAAGAACCGGGCCGCCGGTTTAAAGCCCATGGCCACGGCAGCGTTACGGAGGTCGTCGTCCACGGAGTCGAAAGCATCCATCGCCGCCCGGACCAGCAAGGCAACGGCGTAGATGGTCAGCGCCACCACCACATTCAAGGGATCCAGAATCCGCGTGCCCAGAATGGTGGGAAGAATGATGAACAGTGCCAGCGAGGGAATGGTGTAGAGCAGCGACGACGCCGTAGCCACCACCGAGCGGAGCGTGCTGTTCCGTCGGGCAAGCTGCGCCAGGGGAACAGAGATCACCAGTCCCAGAACCATGGGAATGACCGCGAGCACAAGGTGCTGGCCCGCCAGTCCCAGGACCATTCCAATGTTGGCAAGGAACCACTCCATCAGGTGGCGTCCTCCCTGTGGTGCCGGACTTCCTCGATCAAGGCAAGGACTTCCGGTGCCTTCAAAACTCCGGCGACCCGGCCGTCGTCGTCCACTGCCACCCCAAGGCCCGACGGCGACGACAACGCCGCGTCCAGGGCGCGGCGCAGCGTATCCCCCTTGCGGAAGAGCGAACCACCCGGGATCAGCCCGGCGCCGTCGCGGGGTGAGGACCACCCAAGGGGGCGCGACTCATCGTCCACTACCAAGGCCCACTCCCCCGAGCGTCGTCCGGCGCTGTGGCCATCGCTGTGATTGACCATGGTCACCGGGTGCAGGGTCACGGCATCTGCTGCGTTGAAAGCGAGGTGACGGAAGCCGCGGTCGCGCCCCACGAAGGAGGCGACGAAGTCGTTCGCCGGCGCCCTGAGGATTTCCTCCGGGGCGGCATATTGGGCCAGCTTGCCGCCCACGGCAAACACGGCCACTTTGTCGCCCAGGACAGTGGCTTCATCGATGTCGTGCGTGACGAAGACGATGGTCTTGGCAAGTTCGCGTTGCAGGCGCAGCAACTCCTGCTGCAGTTCATCGCGCACCACGGGATCCACGGCACTGAACGGCTCGTCCATCAACAGGACAGGCGGGTCGGCAGCGAGCGCGCGGGCAACCCCGACACGCTGCTGCTGACCACCCGAGAGTTGGCTCGGGTACCGCTTGCCGAGAACAGATGCCAGCCCGACGACGTCGAGCAGTTCGGCCGCACGTTTTCGCGCCGCCGCCTTGGGCACGCCGTTAAGGCGCGGGACGGTGGCGATGTTGTCCAGCACGGAGCGGTGCGGCAAGAGGCCCGATGACTGCATGACGTAGCCCATGGATCGGCGGAGCTTGGCCGCCGGAACCTGGGACACGTCGTCGCCGGCCACGGTAATGGTTCCGCTGGTGGGTTCAACCATGCGGTTGATCATGCGCAGGGAGGTGGTTTTGCCGCAGCCTGAGGGCCCCACGAACACGGTGATGGCGCCCTTGTCGATGGACATGGTGAGAGCGTCCACCGCAGGTTGCCCGCCCTGGTATTGCTTGGTCACGCTCTGGAACTCAATCATGGCTTCGGCCATACCCGGGCTTACCTATCTGTGGTCGAGAACATCGGTAGAGCCTGATGATCATATGCACTCTTATTACTTGGCTGCAAAGCAATCTTCACCCAGAGTAGCCAGCACCACCGGCGATGTCAGCGGCGGCACGAATTCCGTAATCAATCGGCAATGTTTCATCGTTTCCGGCGCTTCCCTCCCCTGCCTGACCGCTCTGCGGCCTGGTCATGTTTGTAACGTTCGACGGCGCGTTGTCCCCTGTCCGCCGACATCACCTTCTGGTGCCACTCGCGCTGGTAGGCACGGCGGGCAGCGGCATCGTGCTTCCGGTTGAGCGCAGCCAATTCGCGTTGCAGCTTGAGGTAGCTGGCCCAGCGCCGGGGTTCCAGGGTCTGATCGGCGAGCGCCTGTTGCACAGCGCACCCCGGTTCCGCCTGGTGGGCACAGTCGGCGAAACGGCATTGGGCGAAGAGTTCCTCGAGGTCACCGAACATCTCTTCCATCCCGTCCTCCGCATCGAAGAGCCCGAATCCGCGGACACCGGGGGTGTCCATCAGCACGGCGCCACCGGGAAGGGGCACCAACTCCCTTGACGTGGTGGTGTGCTTGCCTTTGCCGTCTCCTGCACGAACGGCGCCGGTCTGCTGGACGTCGTGGCCTGCGAGCGCGTTGATGAGTGTCGATTTGCCGGCTCCGGACGGACCGAGAAGGACCAGCGTGGCGCCGTCGGGAACGTGTCGCATGAGTTCGTCGAGCCCATCGCCGTGTTCGGCCGAGGTGGTGACCACCTCCACGCCTGCGGCTTGCTTGATCACTTCCCCCACAACGTCATCGGCCACGAAGGCCAGGTCGGCTTTGGTGATGACCACCAACGGAGTAGCCCCCGAATCCCACGCAGCCACGAGGGTCCGCTCCAGCCGGTTGTGGGTCAGGGGGCGGTCCACCGGAACTACGACCGCCACGATATCGATGTTGCTGCCAAGGATCTGCTCCTCGGACGAGGCTTCGAAGGCGCGCTTGCGGCTCAGGGCCGAATAGCGGGGCAGGACGTCGACGACGGCGGGTTCGCCGGCGCTGTTGTGGCCGATCCATGCCCAGTCACCCGTCGCCGGAACCAGTCCTTGGGCAGGGTAGGGCAGATGCAGCAGTCCATCGGCGGAAGCCACCAGCACCCGGTTGCGGTCCAGTCGGACCACCCTGCCTGGTATCGCGTTGTCCTGGTTGCCGGGGGGTCTGTTGGCGACGAAGAGTTCTGCTGTTTTGTCGGTGAAACCATACTCCGCAGGTCCGCGAAGTTGCATGGTGGTGCTGGATGAAGGGTCGCTTGATGAAGCGTAAGTATTCAATGGGATGCCTCTGCTGAGGCCCGGTTGCCTGCTACTGGCAGGCGGATGCCGGGACAGGGTGGGTGGTGTGATGACGGTGCGCCGCCGTGTGCGGGGCGCGCGAGGTTTCGGCAATCATCAGAATCCACCCCCTTAGGCATCCAGGCCGGCACGATCCGCCGGCAACGATGCCCAGCCTAGCCAACCGTCGGCAGCTTGGCTACCCCTGGGCGCTCGGCTTTCCGTCTGCCGGCCGCTCACGGTGAAGGCGCAATGCCGTGTCAACCAAGGACACGCGGTTGAGCTTGTCGACGTCCGGCAAGGGAATCCACGCAGCATGCGTGGTGGTTCCGTCCACTTCGTATGTCAGTTCACCGCCCACCACAGTGGCCTCGTACACGATACGAAGGGCCTGGAAGTCACGCACGGACCCATCCGGCCGCTTCTCTCCCCGCCAGTGTCCGACGTCGATGCCCAACATCCCATCGACCCTGGCCTCATAGCCGGTTTCTTCCATGACCTCCCGTTTGCACCCATCCACGGGATGTTCGCCGAAGTCCAGGCCGCCGCCGGGAAGTGTCCAGCCTTCCTTGTCGTCCTGTTTCCAGTAGGCCAGCAGGATCCGCCCTTCCTTGACGATGACGGCGTAGGCAGCGGGACGGGTATCGAACTGGGGACTCATCGTGCCAGCATAATTCCCTTGCAGTGATCCCTACGGCAGTTCGGCAGCCGCGATGGGCCCGGCCTCTTCCGGACCCAGGTCCGGTTCTTCACGGAGCTCGACGACGGTACCGGGCTTGAGCAGCTCCAGCACCTTGATGTGGTTGCGGCCGGCTTTCAACAACGGTGCCGGCGCGTAGAGCGTCACCTGCGGGCCCTTGTCCCAGTACCGTCCCAGCAGGAAGCCATTGAGCCACACGAAGCCCTTCCCGGAGTCGGGCAGGGCAATGTACGTATCGGCCGGCTCGCCCAGCTCAAAATCGGTCCCGGCAAGCTCTTCCAGCTCTTCGGCCGCCCATTCGGTCAGGGCCACCGGAGTCTGTGTCCAGTGGAAGGTGTAGCGCTGGTTGATGAGGACGCCGCCCAGGATCCCCTTGCCGTGCCCGGTCAAGGGCCCGTAGTTGATCCGGCCAAGGTTTTCCACCAGAATCTCGAGCTTGGCCGGAACTCCTGTGCCTGTGACCGGCAATCCCTCGGCTCCTGTGACGTCATCGAGCACCCCTGCAAATTCGCCGTCCACCCAGAGGTATGCACGGTCATTCAGACCGGCAACCTTGACCCGGCTTTCAGTCGGAGCATCAGCGCGGCCGGGCAGGATGGCGTCGGCCGAGTAGAGGACCATACCGGCGTCGAGGCCCAATTGTTCGAAACTGAGGGGCTTGACACTGCTGACGGGCTTGCCGGCTTTGCGGACAAGCTCCAGCAGCTCCGGGCCAGCGCTCAGCGGCAGCGACTGTGCCGGAACAACGGCGGGGGCCGCCAGCAATTCGACCGGGAGCTCTGGGGCGTCTTCGATGCCCTGCGCCCGGAGAAATTCCTCCCGGAACGCATGGAACTTGGGCGTCAGGGCACCGTTCTCAGCAATGGGAGCATCGGAGTCGTAGCTGGTGACCGTTGGCTGAAGTTGGCTGCCATCATGGTTGCTGCCGGATCCGAGGCCGAAGTTGGTTCCGCCGTGCGCCATGTACACACAGACCGAGCCGCCAAGGTCCAGCATCTTGCGGGCTTCCATAGCCGCATCCGCGGCATCGCGGCGATGGCGGTGTTCGCCCCAATGGTCGAACCAGCCACCCCAGAACTCGACGTTGAAGAACGGCTCGTCGGGCCGGCGCCGTTTCCATGTCTCCACCGCTTCGTCGCCGCGGCTTCCCAGCGTCGCCGTCGCCCAGGTGCCTTCCACTGAGCCGCCGTCGAGGAAGTAGTCCGTGCCGCCGTCGGCCGTGAACAGCATCTCGGTGATACCGCGCTCTTCCAGTGCCCGCCGGTTCCAGCGGATGTATTCGTGGTCATCTCCGTAGCTCCCGTATTCGTTCTCGATCTGCACGGCCACCACGGGCCCACCGGCGGAGGCCTGCCGTGAAGCGATGATGGGCAGCAGGTGGTCGAACCAGTCCTCGATGGCGGACGTGAAAACAGGGTCCATGCAGCGCAGTCCAATGCCCGGAATACCAGTCAGCCACGAGGGGAAACCCCCGTTGTCCCACTCGGCGCAAATGTACGGCCCGGGGCGAACGATGACGTCCAGTCCTTCCTCTGCCGCGAGGTCGATGAAGTGTCCCACGTCCCGCCAGCCGGCGAAGTCCGGCGCTTCATCGCGCTTGGGCTGGTGGAAGTTCCAGGCAACGTAGGTGTCAACGGTATTGGCCCCCATGGCCTTGAGCCGACGCAACCTGTCCCGCCACAGATCGGGGTGGACCCTGAAGTAGTGGATGGCTCCAGCGAGGATGCGATACGGTTCACCCGAACGGTAAAGGACGGCGTCGCGGTAGCTCAAAAGGGCGTTGTTCACACGGAACAGATTAGCTCAATTTCCAACATTTATGCACAGGTGATGACACATGACCAATCTTGATACTTCCCCCGCACAGGAAGTCTGCCCCGCGGCCCCGGAAGGCCAAGGTCCTTGTGTCCAGCTGTGGCCTGAGCGCGAAGTTCCGTTGGGCGGCGTGCGTGCCATGAACGTGATGAGGACGCTGCCGCAGCGCGGCCTCCCCACCGTCGGAGCGTGGTGTTTCCTGGACAGCTTCGGGCCGGACCGGGTGGCGATGAGCGTCCTCCCACACCCGCACTGCGGGCTGCAAACAGTCACCTGGCCGATGGAAGGCGCGGTCCGGCACCGTGACAGCGTGGGCAGCGATGTTGTGGTGCGGCCCGGCGAGCTGAACATCATGACTGCGGGCAACGGTATCTCCCACTCGGAATTCTCCGTTCTTCCCACTGCCGCAGATGGGTCAAGCCCGCTGGTGGGCGAACTGCCGGTGTCGCGCGGGCTCCAGCTCTGGGTTGCCCTTCCGGATGAGCACCGCCACCGTGCGCCGTCGTTCGAGCAGATCAGGGACTTGCCCGTGGCTGTTGGTGAAGGCTTCACCGCCACGGTCATGGTGGGAGAGTTTGCCGGCCAACGCTCCCCTGCCACCATGTTCAGCCCGATCGTGGGTGCCGACATCGTGGGTTCGGGCCGTTTGGAGCTTCCATTGCGGCCGGACTTCGAGCACGCTGTGCTGGTTCTGGATGGCCACGTCGTTATTGACGGCCAGGACGTTGAGGCCGGGCCGCTGGCCTACCTCGGCGCGGGACGGACAAGCCTCGCCGTGGAAGCCCGGCCCGATACACGGTTCATGCTGCTCGGCGGTGAGCCCTTCGGCGAAGACCTCCTCATGTGGTGGAACTTTGTGGGCCGGACCCATGAGGAAGTGGAACAGGCCCGCGAAGAATGGGAAGCGGAAGGACTGCTCGACGACGACGCTGCCGCACGCTCGCGCTTTGGTTTCGTCCACGGACACGGACCCGACGCCGGCCCGGAAGCCGGACGCATCCCGGCTCCCCCGCTGCCGGGCGTCAAGCTTCGTCCCCGCACCCGCGGCTGAGTTTTGTACAGCCAACGCGCCTAAAAGGCTTCTTAAAGGCATTAGGTGCACAGAAACCCGATCAGGGGGTTTGCTCAGCCACCAGTCGGGGGACGCCGAACACGGGGTCCTGCTGGAGGATTCGGACATCCACGATGCCGTCCTCGGCCAAGGCAGCCTTGAACGCGTCCTGCAGTCGGGGAACGTTCATGCCCAATCCGCTTCCCAGGATCACGGGACCCTTCAAACCCAGCTGGCGGACGGCCTGGCCGGCAAGTTCGGCCAGGTCACGGCCGGCCTGCACCACCAAAGCCTGGCTGACCTGGTCGCCGGCATCGGCTGCCTCAACCACCAGCCGCGCCTGCTGGGCCCAGTAGCGGCGGCCGGTGTCGGGTGAATGGAAGAGTGCGATGAGCTTGCCCGGCTCATCGACACCACACGAGTCCAACAGTGCACGGCTCAGCCGGTCAGGTTCCAGGCCCTGGTTCATCCGCCGCAAGCTATGGCGCACGGCTTCCCTCCCCAGCCAATAACCACTTCCTTCATCACCCAGGAGGTAGCCCCAGCCACCCGCCCGGGCTTCCTCGCCGGCGTCGTTCCTTCCCCACGCTGCCGAACCCGTACCGGCGATGACGGCCACGCCTGTGCTCGCTCCCCCGGCGGCGAGCAGCAGCCGGGAATCGTGCACTACCGTGATTCGCGCGCCCGGCGCATGGGGTGCGATCAGGTCGGCGAGCGCCTGGGCGTCCTGCTCGGTATCAATGCCGCCGGCACCGGCGTACACCTGGTCGATGACTCCGCCGCCGATTTTCCCGAACAGCTCAGCCAGGTTGGCCGCTGCCTGCTCCTTGGTGACATTCTGGACGTTGGAGCTGCCGGCCGTTTCGTCCCGTACGGGCTCGCCGTCGTGGAACCTCACGCCGCGCGTCTTGGTCCCACCGATGTCGAGCCCAATGACGGTGCCACTCGCGGCGGTGGCAGGGGAATGCTGGGCAGAGTCACGATTGTTCACCGTGAAAGACTAGCTTGGAGCGTCCGGAGGAGGAACCGACCATGCCTGAATCCCTGTTTGGCACCCCATTTATTGCGGCCCCCATGGCGGGTGGGACATCAACGCCGTCATTGGTCCAGGCGGTGCATGAGGCGGGCGGTTTGGGCTTCCTGGCTGCCGGCTACAAGAGTCCCGAGGCCATGACGGCGGAAATTTCCGTTGCCAGGGCACTGGGGGTCAGGTTCGGCATGAACGTCTTTGTTCCGGACCGCGATGCCCTCTCACCAGGGCCCGAAGCCCGGTCCCGGTTGGAGGCATACCGGGCCGAACTGGAGCCGGAAGCTGCCCGCTACGGCGTTTCTCTGCCTCCCCTCCGACTGGATGACGACGACGCTTGGCAGCAAAAAATCGAGGCCCTCGTCAACGATCCCGTGGAAGTGGTCAGTTTCGCCTTCGGCCTCCCCGGACCCTCGGTAGTCGAGTCCCTGCGGAAAGCCGGAACCATGGTCATCACCAGTGTCACCAGCGTTGAGGAGGCCCAGGCGGCGGCCGAAGAAGGCCCTGACGCACTGGTCGTCCAGCACGGATCCGCGGGGGCACACAGCACGGCCTTCCTGCCGGACAGCCCGGGGCCGACGGCCAGTACGACGGCGGAGCTGGTCACCCAGGTGCGTTCCGCCGTCGGCCTTCCGCTGATAGCAGCCGGCGCGGTGGTGGACGGCACCGCGCTGCGCGGCGTCTTGGCTGCAGGAGCAGTAGCCGCCCAGATCGGTACGGCACTGCTCCGCACCGAAGAAAGTGGTGCGCGGCAGACGCACAAGGACGCCCTGGGAGACCCGGAGTTCACCAGCACCGCCATCACCCGCGCCTTCACCGGGCGTGCGGCACGCTCCTTGGTCAATGACTTCGTGCGCAACCATCAGGACGCACCCGAAGGCTACCCCGCCATCCACCACCTCACGGCCCCGATCCGCGCTGCAGCATCGGCGGCAGGCGACCCGCACCGCCTCAACCTGTGGGCCGGAACGGGCTGGCGGCAGGCACGGACGGGATCGGCGCGGGACGTGGTCAGGGAGTTCCTGAGCGGGCTCTGACGAGTTCGGCCAGCAGATCCCCGCCGTCGGTCACCACCAATTCCCGGAACAAACGGACGGCTTCGGGCTCAAAATTCCGCTCCCGCCAGGCAATACCGATCTGGCGGAATGCCAGGTCCGATTCGATGGGCACCTCGACGAGCCCAAGTTCGGCCTCGGGCAGGAACTGGCCCGTCCCTGAACCCGGCCCGGCGGGAGGCAGGATGCTGAAACCCAAGCCGGCGGAGACCAGTCCGCGGGCCGACGTGGACTCCTGGACCTCGAAGGCAATGCGAGGCCGGAAGCCGGCTTCCCGAAGCAGCGCCTCCCCCAACGCCCGCAGCCCGACCCCTGACGGGAGCGTCACATAGGGATCATGCCGCAGCTCTGAAAGGTGCACGCTGGGCCGGGCGGCCAGGGGGTGCCGGTAATGCAGTACCGCCCGGAGAGGCTCGCGGTACAGGGGGTGGGAGCGGATCCCCCGCCCTTCCGGCGCTATTGGGGCCGTGAGCGCGAAGTCCATCTCCCCGCTTGCCAACTGCTGCAGGCAATCGTCGCGAGGCCCCTGCCACAGCTCGAAGGCTGCGTGGGGATGCCGTCCGCGGAAGGCGCTGATCAGCAGAGGAAGAGTTGCTTCGCCGAACGTGTGCTGGAACGACACACCGATCCGACCCCGAACAACATCGGATTCGTGGCGTACGCGGTCCAGCCCGGCTTGGAAGTCCTCCAGGGCTGCGTCGATGTAAGGAAGCAACGCCTTGGCAGCGGCTGTGAGCCGGATGCCTCGCCCGTCACGGACCAAAAGGTCCATGCCCACGACGGCGCTGGCCCGGGCTACTGCCCTGCTGACTGTGGATTGCGGGACCCCGAGTATCTCCGCGGTTTCGGTCATGTGCTCCGTGCGGCCCAGCTCGGCCAGTACGGGCAGCAGAGGGAGCAGTTGGACGAGTTGCTGGTGATTCGGTTCCACGACTTCCCTCCCGATGAGCCCCACTTATGCAATGCTGCATCAATTCTATGTAATCCATGCATTGGAATGGGTAGTTGCCGGCGTCTTACTGTTGGCCGGTGAACAACATGACCGTCGAGCCGGAAACCGACAGCTGGCAGGGCCACGCCAAAGGTACGCGCGGCTATGGCCGCGTGCTGGCGGCCCTGGCGCTTGCCGGCGTCGCAACCTTCGCGCAGCTTTACTCCACGCAGGCCGTTCTGCCGCTCATGGCCGCGGATCTGCACATCACCGCAGCGGAGGCGGCGCTCAGCATCTCGCTCGCCACGGTAGGACTCGCCGTCACGGTGCTGCCATGGTCCTTCGTTGCCGACAGGATCGGCAGGGTCCGGGCCATGGCGATCGGCATTGCCGGCGCAACCCTGTTGGGATTGCTGGTTCCACTGGCTCCAACGGTTCCCGTCCTCTTGGGGCTCCGCGCGCTTGAGGGCATGGCCCTGGGCGGCATTCCCGCCATCGCCATTGCCTACCTCAATGAAGAAGTCACCAAAATCCACACCGCGTTGGCGGCAGGAAGCTACGTTGCGGGTACAACACTTGGTGGTCTGGCGGGTCGCTTGGTAGCCGGCCCTGTGGGAGAAGTCTGGGGCTGGCGGACAGCGGCCCTCGCCGTCTCCCTGCTCGCCGCCATATCCGCAGTCCTGTTCCTGGTGCTTGTTCCCAAGCAACGGCGCTTTACGCCCTCTCCGGCCACTGGATTCCGTGGCGCCATCCGCACCTTGGGCGGCCATGCCGGCAATCCGAAACTCGTCTCGCTCTACCTGCAGGCGTTCCTGCTCATGGGTGGCTTCGTGGCGGTCTACAACTATCTGGGCTTCCGGTTGCACGCGGAGCCCTTCGCCCTTCCCGCCACGGTGGTCAGCCTCATTTTCCTGGCCTACCTTTCAGGCACCGTGAGCTCCCGATGGGCGGCAGGTCTCACCACCAGGTTTGGACGGCGGAACGTTCTGGTGGCGGGCATTGTCATTTCGTCGGCGGGACTGGCCCTGACCCTACTGGAAAACCTCGTTGCCATATTGGTCGGGCTGGTCATCTTCACGGGTGGATTCTTTGCCGCCCACAGCGTAGGTTCCGGCTGGACGGGTGCCATCGCCACCACCGGCCGGGCACAGGCGGCATCGCTGTACAACCTGTCCTACTACCTTGGCTCCAGTGTTATCGGCTGGGCCGGCGGCCTTGCCTTCCAAGGGTTCGGCTGGACTGCTTTGGTGCTCGGCGTCATCGTCCTCTCATGCACGACGGCGGCAGTCACCTTGGTGGTTCACCGCACCCCGCGTCCGTCCCCCTGATTCCCGCCCGGTCTGGTCCTACAATCGAGGCATGACACAGCTCGCGAGCTCACGGGACCTGTCGTCGCCGGAACGTTTGCAGGCGTTTACCGATGCCGTGGTGGCGATTGCCTTGACCCTGCTGATCCTGCCCCTCATGGAGAGCGTTGGGGAGTTGGCGGACCATGACGGAACCACGGCCCAATGGCTTGTGGAGGAGCAGTACGCCCTGCTGGGTTTTGCCCTCAGCTTCATCCTGATTGCCGTGTTCTGGACGCACCATCACCGACTGTTCCGTCAGGTGCGGCAGGTGGATTCGGGGTTGCTGTGGCTGACCGTCGCCTGGATGTTCTTCATCGTGGTGATGCCCGTGGCAACCTCGCTCTCCACCCAAATGGATGCCGACTGGGCCCAGCCGCTGGTGTACATCGGAACGTTGTTCGCAACCAGTTTGATGCTCCTCCTGGCACGCATCTATCTCAGGGCACATCCCGCGCTCCACACCATGGACCCGGGTGAGATGCGCTCCGGAATCCGGGCCGGGACGGTTGTGGCCGCCCTTTTCCTCGCTGCGTTGCTTGTGGCCCTTGTTCTTCCGTCAGCGGGCAACTTCCCACTGCTGCTGATGTTGCTCAGCGAGCCGCTCCAGCGCCTGGACCGGCGCAGGGAGTCCAGCAAGCCCGCAAAACGATAGGCACCTGAAGAATTCACCGATTAGGATAGGTGAAAGGCAATTTCAGGAGGATCCGTGAGCACCCCCACGAAGAATGTTCGGTCAAGCACGGGCAGCGCAGAGCCGTTGGACGCCATCGATGAGCGGATCCTCGCAGCCTTGGTGGAGGACGCCCGCATTTCCAACAAACAGTTGGCGGAACTGGTGGGCATCGCCCCCTCCACGGCCCTGATGCGCACACGCGCCCTGTCCGAGCGCGGCATCATTGAAGGCTTCGAAGCGGTCCTGAGCCTGCCGGCCATTGGACGCTCGGTTCAGGCATTGATCGCCGTACGTCTTCGCGCCCACGACCGCGACCAGATCGACCGCTTCACCGCCCGGGTGCCCAAGCTTCCGGCCGTCATCTCGACGTTCCACACCACTGGCTCAGTCGACTACCTGCTGCACATCGCCGTCGCCAATACGGACGACCTCCGCAACTGGCTCCTGGACAACCTCGCCACCGACCCCGTGGTCGGCCACACCGAAACCACCATGGTGTTCCAACACATTCCCGGCAACCGGGGACCGCTGCCCGAGTAAACTGCAGATAGAGCCTGCGCGTCAGTCCCGCAGGGCATTCTTCAGCGACACAGCGGCCAGTGCCAGCGCCGCCGCACCGCAGAGGACGGTGAAACCCACGACGGCGGCCTGCAGGCCCCACGCCGTGACAGCCACTCCCAGCCCAATCACCGGAACGGCGCTGCCCAGGTACGTGATGACGTACACCGTGCTGATCACCTGCGCATGACGGGCAGCCTCCACTTTTCCGGCGACCTCATTGAAGACCTGCCTGAAAGCTATGCCTTGGCCCATTCCTGCCGTGATGCTCGCCGCGACCAGCAGCCAAGGACTCGACCACGCAGCTGCAGCTCCCACCATGACCACGGAGACGCCCAGCACTGCCAGAGCCACGGGCACCGTAAAACGCCCGCGGACCCCCAGCAATTGGCTGAACGCTGAAGCGCCCAGGGTGACTCCGGCCAGCAGGCCGATCAGCGGCCGGGAGTCCGCGTGGACCACCGTGGCGAAGTAGCCCGGTGCCAGTGACAAACAGAACCCGAAGACAGCGAAGCTCAGGAATCCCGTGGCAGCCGCCATCCAGAAAGCACCCCTGGCGTTACGGGAGATGGACGGCTTCCGCGGAGCCAGGACCCTGTGGGCCCGGGGACCGTCCGCAGGGGCGATCGCGGGCCTGGCCTTAAGCAGCCACAGTGGAACAAGTGCCACCAACAGCACTGCCGAATGCAGGTAGTAGGGCGTACGGGTGGGCTCCGGAAAGAGCGACAAAAGCCCTCCGATGGCCGGACCTGCGGCCACGCCACCAGCAGAGGAAAGCAGGGTGAAACGGGAAGCCCAGTCGGGGCGTTGGGGCAGCAATTCCCGAAGGGCTGCCGAACTGGCTCCGGTAGCGAGTCCCACCGCGACCCCTTGAAGGGCCCTGCCCGCGGACAACGACAACAGCGAATCTGCATTGGCGAAGATCACCCCACCCACCAGCCCCACCAGGACTGCGAGCACCAATGCAGCCCGGCGCCCGATGTGGTCCGACCAGTGGCCCGCCAGCATGAGCACGGCAACCAAGGCCAGGACGTAGCTGGAAAAGGCCACGGTCACATCAAGCGATGACAAGCCGATCCTGGCTTGCAGCAAGGGGTACAGGGGCGTGGCCAGGTTTGCGCCAACCAGCAGCGTAAAGATCACAACGCCTGCCAGGACCAGCCTGGCGGTGGTGGAGGCATCCCATCCCCAGCGTCCGGCGGTAGCCGGGCGCATGCGGAGTTCGCTCAAGACAGTCATTTCCATGCCTTCGGACTCGGTGGCTTGCAGTTGATTCCTTGTGGGAGGTACTGCCCGGCCAAGTATTGATGGCAATAGAATGCAGGAGCACTGACCCTTGCAAGCGTCAAAAGGTGCAAAGATTGATCAAAATACTCAAAGAGGCAGCCGCCGAGTGATCCGGAGTGACCATTTGAACACCCTCGACCCCCTGGACCTGAAGATCCTCCTCGAACTCATCAAGGACCCCCGCATCCAGATAGCCGAACTCAGCGAAGGACTCGGCATCGCGCGGAATACCGCCCAAAGCCGGCTCAAGCGCCTGCGCCGCACCGGCGTTCTGCAGGCCGCCGGACGTGAGGTGGACCTCGAAAAGGTGGGGTACGACGTCGTCGCTTTCGTCACGATCGAGGTCACCCACCGCGAACTCGACGGCGTCATTGGCGCCCTGCGCCTCATCCCCCAGGTCCTCGAAGTGCACGAGATTTCCGGCCGCGGAGACCTGTGGTGCCGTGTGGTGGCCACCGACACCCACAACCTGCAGTCCGCGCTGCGCTCGGTCCTGCGAACCAAAGGGGTGATCCGGACCGAAACAGTGCTGGCCCTTCACACGCATATCCCTTACCGCACCGAACCGCTCATCGGACGGATGGCAGCAGCCCCAACACGCAGCAAAAACGAGCAGAGCCCGGGGGCAGAGGCCTGAGGAAACTAGGATCGTAGGCATGGATTGGCTTTCACACATTTCCCAGATCAACTGGCTCGCCGTTCTCCTGGCCTTCGTTTCAAGCATGGTGATCGGCTTCGTCTGGTACATGCCGGCCGTTCTTGGACGCCGGTGGATGGAGGCGATCGGCAAAACCGAGGACGATCTCAAGAACATCGAAGGCGGCGCAGGAATCTGGGTCCCCATGATGCTCGCAGCCGCAGTGACCAGCATCCTCCTTGCCATCCTCATCAGCGCACTGGAACTGAACACCTTCTGGGCGGGTGGGTTCTTTGCCCTGATTCTCGCCGTGGTCTTCCGCGCCGGGGGCCATGTGATCCACAACGGCTTCGCAGGCCGTCCGTCGTCCGTGACAGTGATCGATTCCGGCCACGACATCGTGGCAATGACTGTTGCGGGCGTCATCATCGGAGCCATGCAGTAGCGTTCACCTTGTGACCATTATCGACAACGCCGTTTATGTGGACGGCGTCCGCACAGCCACCCCGCGCAGCCTCGAGCAAACCTTCGAGACCTTGGCCCAACACGGTGGCATGGCCTGGATCGGCCTCTATCGCCCCACCCAGCAAGAGATGGCTGCGGTAGCCCGGGAGTTCGGCCTGCACAGGCTTGCTGTGGAGGATGCCGTTTCTGCCCATCAGCGGCCGAAGATTGAACGCTATGACAGCAGTTTGTTCACGGTCCTGCGACCTGCGAGGTACCTGGACGACACCGAATCCGTGGAGTTCGGCGAGCTGCATATCTTCACCGGCTCCAACTTTGTGGTGACCATCCGCCACGCCGAAACCGGCGGGGTGGCCCGGGTCCGCCACAGGTTGGAAGCCAGGCCGGACCTGTTGTGCCACGGCCCCGAGGCGGTCCTCTATGCCCTCCTGGACCAGGTAGTGGATGACTACGCACCGGTGGTTGCGGGCCTGGAAAATGACATCGACGAGATCGAAGACCAGCTCTTCAGCGGCGACAGCGCCGTGTCCCGAAGGATCTACGAACTCGCCCGCGAAGTCATCCAGTTCCAGCGCGCCATCCAGCCCCTCCCGGACATCATGTCCTTGCTGGAGAAGGGCTTTGAGAAGTACGGCGTGGACATCGAACTGCAGCGCTCCCTCCGCGATGTCGAGGACCACGTGCAGCGGGTCATTTCACGGGTGAACTCCTTCCGGGACCTGCTCCAGAACGCCTTGACCCTGGATGGCACCCTGACGGCCAACCGGCAAAACGAGGCCAGCGCCGCCCAAAACGAGCAGGTCAAGAAGATCTCGTCCTGGGCGGCCATCCTCTTCGCTCCATCGTTCGTGGCCGGCGTCTACGGGATGAACTTCGACTACATGCCCGAGCTTCACTGGACCTTCGGCTACCCCATGGCCATTGGCCTCATGGTGGGTGCGGCAATGCTCATGTACCTCATCTTCAAACGCAAAGGGTGGCTGTGACGCCCCTTCTGAGGCCGGCTCCGCGCGCTGCGAGGGACACCGCCAAGAGGCTGCTGGAAGGGATAGCCCTCGACGCCGGACGTTCGGGCTTTGCGCTCGAAGAAAGCCAGCGGCAAGCAGCCGAACGGCTGGCGGCCTTGGGCGCGGAGGTGACTGTCCGGCGTCGTACTCTTTCCCGGAAAGTGCCACGAAGCCTTTACCTCCACGGCCCGGTGGGGCGTGGCAAAACATGGTTGATGGACAGTTTCTTCGCCCACTTGGACGCGCGAAAACGGCGGGTCCACTTCCACGACTTCTTCCGCAAGCTCCACTCGGGAACCCGGGGGTCCAGTGCGGACAGCGCAACGGCAGTCCAGCATTCGGTGGATGCGTTGCTCGATGGAATTGATGTGCTCTGCTTTGACGAGTTCCATGTCCACGATGTTGGTGACGGCATGTTCATTGCCCGTCTCCTCCGCACCGCGGCGGAGCGCCGCATCCCTTTGGCAGTCACCTCGAACTACGCACCGGATGAACTCCTGCCCAACCCGCTCTGGCACGACCATTTCCTGCCCACCATTGCGGCCATCAAGGAGATGATGGACGTTGTGAAGATTGATGGTTCGTCAGACTTCCGGCGCTTTCCCGCAACCGGGTCAAACGGTCCCAGTGGCTTCGATTCCTTCCGGGCCGGGCAGATCATCGAACCTGGGACGCCCCGCCAGCTGGGAAGGCTCGGCCTGTTCACCCCGCCGGCCTCGCAAAGCCGGGTGCTATCGCCCACCACCCAGGCTATCGTCGTCAAGAACTCCGATCCCGATGTCCTTTGGGTGGGATTCGAGGAGTTGTGTGGCGGGCTGACCTCCACGTCCGACTATCTGGTCCTGGCTGAAACATTCACCACCTGGGTGATCGACGACGTCCCCTCACCGGCGGAGGCAGCGTCATCATCCGCTCCCGGCTGGCAACGCTTCAGCAACGTGGTGGATGTCCTGCACGATCAGGACATCACTCTGTTCCTCATAGGCCGCGGGCCCCTGGACTGGGACATCGAAGCCGAGGGCAACGGCCTGCCCGTGGACCTCGCCCGCATCGCCAGCCGTTTGTCCTTGCTCGGCCGTTCCCAGCCCGAGGATGACGGGTCACGTGAAGAGGCCGCCGGAAGCTGAGCCTCCGGCGGCATCAGGACCGCGTGCAGTCAGGTTCTCCTACAAGGCTCCGCCGGCAGCAGAGGGTGCACCGGCGTCGTGGCCGCCGTCGCCCACGGCCTCGCGGGCCACGTAGTTTTCAATGTCGAAGAGGTTCTCGGCACGCTCGGTGATGTTGAGCAACGTGGTCATCGATGCCACTTCTTCGACCTGCTCCTTCAGGAACCACAGCATGAACTGCTCGCCCAAGGCATCGCCTTCGGCACGGGCAGCACGGAACATTTCCTCGATGTTCCGGGTAACTTCCTTTTCCTGCTCCAGGGCCAGGGCGATGGGTTCCTTGGCGTTGCTGAAGTTGTTGCGCACAGGTGCAATGCCCGGAATTTCAACGTGGACATTACGGTCCAGCATGTACTGGACCATCATCATGGCGTGGTTGCGTTCCTCCAGGGATTGGCGGTAGAAGTGCCGGGCAAGCTGCGGCAGGTCTTCACCGTCAAAGTACACCGCCACGGCGATGTACTGCTGGGAGGCTGCAAACTCGTTGGCAACCTGGGCGGACAACAGTTCATTGAAGGTCTTGTTAGCCATGGCTCGATCCTACAACCGCGCAACTTCGCCCCGCTGGGTGAAATTCAGCCCGGTCTACGGCAGGAGGAAGCTGACGCCCACACCTGCCGCCGCGGCCACGACACTGGCGACCATTGACCCTAAACCATTGAGGAGGGCAAGTCCGGTCCTGCCACTTTGAACCAGGCGGATCGTTTCCAGGCTGGCCGTGCTGAAGGTGGTGTAGCCGCCCAGGAAGCCGGTGCCCAGGACCAAGTACAAGGACTCGGGTGCTTCACCGCGCATCATCAGCCCCGCCAGGAAACCGAGTACCAGTGAGCCCGAAACGTTGATAACGATGGTGGCCCACGGGAGGGCAGTCTTCACCTTTGCACGAATGAGGCCGTCCACCAGGAACCTGGCAGCGGCGCCCACTCCCCCGGCCAAGCCGAGAAGCAGGACCGTCACGCTCCGGTTCCTGATCTCAGCCGGTGATGCCAGGCGCCGAGCCAGATTCCGGTGGTCGTGGCTGCGGCCCCACCCAGGAAACTGGCGGCCAAGTAACCAGCAGCGGCAGGGACGGCGCCGGCGCCCAGCAAGTGGACCGCGTCCACCGCGAGGGTGCTGTAGGTGGTGTAGGCGCCCAGGAACCCCGTACCCAAGGCGAGCCGAACGACCCGGCGACTTCCGACGTCGGGCCCTCTGCGGGCGAGTCCCTCAAGAAGGGCGCCAAGGGCCAAAGCCCCGGACAGGTTGATGACCAAAGTGGGAAGGGGCCAGGATCCGGGCGCGGGAATCACCAGTCCCAGGCCATAGCGCGTGAGTGCCCCCACCACCCCTCCGGCGGCAACGATCCCCATGAATCCCCAGTGCAGGTGGACAGGACGTTTGGACTTAGTCGTCGTCATGGTCCTCCGGGACCCGCGGGTTCACGGGTATCAACAGCACGGGGCGGTTTTGTCGGTGCAGCAAATGGCGGGCTACGGAACCGGCCGTCAAGTCCTTGAGTGTCGCCGTCAGGCTGTGCTCGCGCGTGCCCACCACGATCATGGATGCTCCGAGGTCCTCCGCCTCTCGGGCAAGGGCCTTCGCCGGTTCTCCCGCCAGCGGAATGATTGACCACTGGATGTCTGTTCCAGACAGTTGTCCAGCGATGGTCTCTTTCAACGCGCCAACGGCGTCGGGAGCATCATCTTCCATACCGTCAGGATCAATCGGAGCCGCAGGACCGCCGGTGGTACCGTCCACCGGATACACGGTGACATCGACGTAGCCGAAAACCAGGGGAAGGTTCGCGCTGAGGGCTACGCGGGCCGCCTGCTCCACCACCACAGGATGTTGTCCAGGCATGACGCCCACCAGGACAGGTCCGTTCATGCCATCGGAGAACTCACGACGGCGGGCAGGAGTCTCAGTCACAGGGCAAGTCTACGGCGCGGCAGCTCAGCTGTTGTTTCGTCAGCGGTTGTGTCGGCGCCCCGTCACCGTGGCGACAAGCAGGGGGACCACCGAGGACACCATCAGCACATTGCCCAGCACCACGTCCCCTCCCCGGACAACTGCTCCTGCAACCAACAAGCCACCGAACATCAATGCGGCAACGCCGGCTCGCGCCAACCGAATCAGCCGCGCCACCTGGCGCTCCAACCGGCGGTTGGACACCTGCAGCGAGCCCTCCTCCAACCGCGTCACCAGCCCGTCCAGTCGTTTGGGCAGGCGGAAGGCCAGCGTCGCGGCGTCGAGTGTCTGCGAGGCGATGTCATTGAGCAGGTTGCCGCGTTCATCGCGCAACAGTCGGGCGGCGTAAGGCTCCACCGAATCCCACAGGTTGAAGCGCGCGTCCAAGGAACTGCAAACACCCGACGTCAGGGACATCGCGCGGATGATCAGCAGGAAGTTCTCCGGCAGTTGGAACGGAAGAGAGCGGATGACGCTTCCGAACTCGGCCCCGAAATCGCGAAACTCCCGCGGGTCCACATCGCGAAGTTCCGCGAAGCCCATGCCGCCGAAGCGGGCAAACAGCTGCGTCATGGCGCGTTCGAGCTCCCCTGTGTCAGCCGAGGGCATCAGCACTCCGATGTCACTGATCGCAGCCACCAGCCCTTTTCCGTCCCGGGAGGCGGCAGCGATCAGGAGCTTGCGAAGCCCGGCACGCGTTTTCGTGGGAACCTCGCCCATCATGCCGAAATCAATGAACGTCAACTTCCAAGGATGCTCCGCGTCGCCACCGTTGGGGGTCACGAAAATGTTGCCCGGATGGGGATCAGCGTGGAAGAAGCCATTCGTGAAGAGTTGGTCGAACATCACCGATGCAAATACGGGTGCGACGTCTGAGGGATCGATGCCGGCCAAGCGGAGCGCCTCGGCGTCGGTAATCTTGATGGCAGTGACGTCCTCAAGGGTGAGCACCCGGCGCGTGGTCCGCTCCCACACCACTGCGGGCACCGTCACCTTGGCATCATGGGCGAAGTCCGCGCCAAAACGTTCGGAGTTGGCCGCCTCATTCAGGTAGTCGATTTCCTCCAGGCTGGTCTGGGCAAACTCCCTGATCAGCGCCGGGACGTCGGCACGGTCAGAGACGATACGGATCCGGCTCAGCCACCCTCCCACTTTGCGCAGGGCGGCGAGATCAATGTCAACGATGCCCTGTATGCCGGGCCGCTGGACCTTGAAAACCACACTACTCAGCCCGGTATCCTCGGCGTTGCCGGGAAGGAGTTTGGCACGGTGGGCCTGCCCGAGGGACGCGGCTGCGATGGGCGTCTCCTCGATCGAGGCGAACACCGATTCCAGAGGTGCCCCCAGTTCAGCCTCGGCAAGCTGGCGAATGGCCGGAAACGGCACCGGTGGCACCTCGTCCTGGAGCCCCTCCAGTTCCGCCGTGATTTCCGGAGGCAGGACATCCAGTCGCGAGGACATGAACTGGCCCACCTTGATCATGAGGCCGCCAAGCTCCACCGCGAGTTGGTGGAAGCGTTGGGCGAAGCGCGTCATTCTCCGGGCACGATTGCGTTCAGTCAGCCGGCGCAGGCCCAACCGGGGCAGGAAAAGCTCGAACCACCACGTCACCGCGAGGTGCCAGGCGGCGAAACGCAGGATACGGCGGTAGCGGGCACTGGCGCTCACTCCGCCCGCCACATCTCCTGCTTGATCACGTCGACCCGACGCCACCCCTCAGTCCTGAGCGAGGATCGAGTACAGCCGGCGGCGTGCTTCTTCAAGCACCGTCACCGCTTCCCGAACCTGTTGCGGTGTGCCTGTCCGGCCCACTTGTGCTGCAGCCTGGGCAAGTTCCATCCCGGCTTTGGGCAGTGCGGCAAAACCCGGGCCCGAGGAGGCACCCTCTGAGCTCCAGGGGGCGGACGTCCCGGAACCGGCAACGTCCTCCCGGCCTGCTTCAGTCAAGGAATAGATCTTGCGTCCGCTGGATTCCTCCGAAGTGACAAAACCCTCGTCCGAGAGGAGCTGAAGCGTGGGGTAGACCGAACCCGCACTTGGTTTCCAGTTGCCACCGCTGCGCTCTTCGATTTCCCGGATGATCTGATAGCCATGCATCGGCCGTTCGGCGAGCAGGGCCAGAATTGCGGTCCTTAGCTCACCCCGGCCGGCCCGCCCTCCGGAGCGCTTCTCGAATCTCGACCGGAACTCCTCCACGGCCTGCCACATTCCGTCGAAATTGTTTCCCATAAAGCCGCTTGAATTGTGCATTGAGCCCACCTCATGACATCGCGAACGATACTGAACGATATACCTAACGATATAGCTGGTGCAGTGCCAAGACAATGGACATCAACTGGCGGGATCGTACTGGAACGCCCTGACTTCCTGGGCGCAGCGGCAAGCCGCTGCCATCTTCGCAGCCCATTCCAGCGCCGCGTCATGAGATGGCAGCTCCAGGATGGAGTAGCCACCTTCAAGCTGCGATGTCTGGGGGTACGTTTCCTCCCGAACCGAACCACCGCCGTCGACCATTACCGGCGGGACGCTTTCATCGAAGAGCGGGGTCTCGGAAGGAATTCGCGGCCAGGCTCCGTGTGTGGCTCCGCTTTGCCCGATGGCGCAGATGGCAATAGCGTTGACCATGGCGGAGACGAATGAAAGGGCGACGGGTTGATCAGCGTACTGCGAGCCCCAGGTTCGATCGAAAACTTGACCGGAATAGTGGGCATCGCAGCTCAAGTGATTGACGCCTTGGGTGAGTGGGGCATCGGCCTGATGACGTTCCTTGAGACCGTCTTTCCTCCGATCCCCAGCGAGGTGATACTCCCTCTCGCAGGCTTTCTGGCCCAGCAAGGCAGCATGAGCATCGTTTTGGTCTTCGTCACCAGCACACTTGGCGCTTACGCGGGTGCCTTGTTCCTGTACTGGCTCGGCTATAAGGTCGGCTTGGAACGGGCGATTACTTTGCTCTCGAAACTGCCCCTGGTGGACAGGGAGGACTTCGAAAAAGCGTCCGCGTGGTTTGAACGCCACGGCAAATCCGCCATCTTCTTCGGCAGGCTCCTGCCTGGCGTGAGAAGTCTCATCTCCCTGCCCGCGGGTGCCGAACGGATGAAAATCCTGACGTTCTCCATTTTCACTATCGCCGGTGCCGGCCTGTGGAATGCCTTGCTGATCGGCCTGGGCTCCTTGCTCGGCACGCAGTACCACCTGATCGAACAGTATTCCCGGTTCCTCAACTACGCCGTGTACGCAGCGCTGGCCGTGTTCGTGGGCTGGCTAGTTCTGCGGAGTGTCAGGCGCCGGAAGTCAGCGGAACGCCGGTAGCCCGGACGTTTTCCGCAGAAACACGGCAACCAACAGGGCCGTTACCAAGCACAGGCCGGCGTTGACCCAGATGGCAGTGGTCACCCCTCCGAGCACGGCCGGGGCAGCATGGTTGCCGATGGCCACAATCCGCGCAGTAAAAATGGCGCTCATCACCGGTATGCCCAGGGTGATTCCGATTTGCTGGCTCATGGTTGCCAGTCCAGTGGCCAACCCCTGCTCGGTGTCCGTCACTCCCGACGTCGCAGTGACCATAAAGCCCACGATGACCACCAGGTTCGCCACTCCGCCGATGAAGGTCGCCACCAGCAGCAGTCCGATGGAGGCAGGGTCGGCGCTCAGAAGCACCAGCGCACCGGAGGCAATGGCTTGGACGACGAATCCATAGACGATCGCCTTCTTGTTCCCGAGCTTGCCTATGACCTTGGGGCCCAGGACTCCGCCAAGGACCGTACCAAGACCCAGCACAGCAAAGGCCAGACCGGCGCCGAGCGGGGTGTAGCCGAGGACCTGCTGCAAGTACAGGGTCAGGAGGAAAACCAGGGACGTCTCGGTGACGAAGGCCAGGATGCCCGCCGTGTTCCCCCACGCTACAGTGGACCGCTTCAGGATGCTCAAGGGTACCAGCGGCGATGATGCACGACGCTCGACGGCGACGAAAGCGATAAAAAGCACGACGGCGGCCACAAGGGAACCCAGCGTCAGCGGATCGCTCCATGAGTGCTCGGCCGCGTTCGTGAGGCCGAAAACCAATGCCAGGAGACCCAGCGTGACCGTGATGGCGCCCGGTACGTCCAAGCGCAGCCTGGTAGCTGGCTTGCTTTCGGACAGAACCATCGGGCCAATAATGAGCACAGCGAGGGCTACGGGGATGTTGATGAGGAATGCCCAGCGCCAACTGAGCAGATCGGTCAGCAGCCCGCCAAGGATGGCACCGGTAGTGAATCCGGCGGCCATGAGGGAACCGTTAAGGCCCAGCGCCTTATCCCTCAACGGCCCTTCCGGGAACGAGGCAAGGAGGAGTGCCAAGGCTGCGGGGACCACCATGGCAGTGGCGATGCCCTGGCCCACGCGGGCGATGAGCAGCACCGCCGGGACCGTGGCCAAGCCACCGGCCAGCGAGGCCACGCCAAGCAAGGCCATGCCGAGGAGGAACATCCGGCGGCGGCCTGCGATGTCGGCGACACGCCCGAACAGCAGCGTCAGACCGGCGGCGCATAAGGCGAACGCCGTCGCGATCCATTGGAGGTTCTCCAAGCCGAAGCCGACGTCGGCACCTATGGCCGGGAGTGCGACGTTGAGGATGGAGAAGTCAACTGCCAGGGTGAAACTGGCCGCAAGTAAGACGACGAGCGCAAGCCTTTGCCGGCCCGTCATCCGCCCGGGTGGAACGGCGGCACCCGAGGGCCGTCCGTCGGGTTCTGCTGCAACGTGCGATGTCATGGGAGTCCTTCCGTGGAGGTGGCGCTGCTGTTGCGCACCATCTGGAATCTCCACTGTCACCGAACGCGGGTGACTCAACCACACCCCCTCGTGCCTACCCCTGACAGGGACAGGACAGCACCCAGGAAGACCGGCAGAATGGGGTTCATGAGCAACTACAGCGAACTTGGGGAGTTCCTTCGCGTCCGAAGAGCCGCTTTGCAGCCGGAGGATGTCGGCCTCATCAACTACGGAATCCGCCGCGTTCCCGGGCTCCGCCGGGAAGAATTGGCGATGCTTGCCGGGGTGAGCAATACCTACTACACGCGCTTGGAGCAGGGCCAGAGCAACAACGCTTCCGAGGCCGTCATTGACGCCATCGCCAGGGCCCTGAACCTGAACAGCGACGAGCGCAAGCATCTGTTCAACCTCGCCCGGCCATCGAGCATCAAGCGGCGTCCATCGATCCGGCCGGACAAAGCAAGGTCCGGAACCTTGCGTCTCATCCAGTCCATGCCCAACACTCCAGCTGTCGTCATGGGGCGTCGCAGTGAAGTCCTGGCGTGGAACCGGCTCGGACACCGCTTGGTCGCCGGTCACTTGGCTTTCGAGGCACCCTCGCGGCCCGCGGCGAGGCCGAACATGACGCGAATGCTGTTCCTGGACCCCCACACCCGTGAGCTGTATACCCGTTGGCGTGAGGAAGCCGCCCGGGCTGTATCGTCACTGCGCTTGCTCGCCGGGCGCTCAACCGAAGACCCTGAACTGGCCTCCCTTGTTGGTGAGCTGACCATGACCAGCGAAGAGTTCGCCAAACTGTGGGCCAGGCATCCGGTCGAAAACTGCATGTCGGGCATCAAACACATGCATCATCCCGACGTTGGCCACCTTGAGCTCCATTTCGAAGTCCTTGGCCCGCCGGATGAATCAGGTCACCGGATTCTTATGTACTCAGCTGATCCGGGATCTCCTGCCGCTGAGGCGCTTCAACTGCTGTCGTCCGTACAGCCAGTGGCCAATCTTGAGGCGGACCGCCCCTTGGAATCCGGCCAGCGGTAGGCCGCGGGGACTAGCTCAGTCGACCCAACTGCTTGTACACCGCAGTGGCGAGTGCCGGGATAAAGTCGCCGTCCTCGCCCCGCACCCAGCGCTTTTCCACGGCGTTCAGGGGGTAGACCAGCATGTTGTTTTGCTCAGCGTGAAGCGCCAACTCCCGCCCGAGGGAGTCCTCCGCAATCACCCAACGCAACGGCGTGGTCCGCGCCAACAGCTCACCATAGGCGACGCCGGCAGCGTTGCAGTACGGCTCTTGAAGCTCCGCGTGGGTGCCCTCCGGGGAACTCTGCCACGTCGCGTACACCAGCTCATAAAACCCGGCTACGCTGGCGGGATCCTCGAGGTTCACTTCCGCCTGGTCCGCAAGTTTGATGTGGCCGGCGAGGAAGGCCCTGTGATCGACGCTTAGCTCGCTGTAAACCGGCTGCTCGAAGTCCTCGACGGGGGTAGCCGTTGTCCGCTTTCTGAAGAATCCCATGGGAAACAGCTAATCAGGTTTCCATAACGAGAGCCGGACGCCACACCAGCGGCACCAAGGTGAGGCAACGGGACAAAATGTGGAGCTAAGGAGATTCGAACTCCTGACCTCTTCGATGCGAACGAAGCGCTCTACCAACTGAGCTATAGCCCCCGGACCAGGCATTTCCGCCCGACCAGTGTCCCTAGGCTACAAACTTTCCCGGCGCTTTTCCAACCACGACACGAACGTCTCCATGCCAACCGCGTGCTCCGGGACAAGATTGTGGCCGGCCCGAAGGAAAGCACCCATGGAACCCGGCAAAGGCACGCTGATAATCCTTCCCCGCGACCCAGTAGTGGCCTTCCACTGCTCGGCCATTGAACGCATTGGCAGCACTTCCGGCCCACCCACCGTCCGCACCCACTCCCCAGTCGCAGGCGAATCCGCCAACGCCACCGCCAGCAACTCCCCTGCAACGTCGGCCGGCGAGATCGACTGGAACGCCACACCCTTGAACACAGGGATCAATCCCACCCGAGCCCCGGCGGCAAAGATGCCGGCGACGAGGCCGTGGAACTGGGTTGCGCGCACCACCGCCGTCTCCAGGGCCGCCTCCGCATACTTGCCTTCCTTGGCAGCCTTGGAAACGTAATACGGGAATGTGCTCAGATCGCAGTTGATGATGGACAGCAGCACGGCCCTCCGGACACCCTGCGCCACGGCGGCAGCGAGAAGCCGCCCACCGCCGTCGGCGAATTGCTTTTGCGCCTTCCCGAACTGGCCTTCGAGGCAGTCAATAACGACGTCGGCACCTGCCACCGCGGCCGCCAGGCCAGCGCCCGTGGTGACATCGCCGGCGAAGTAGGTGACGCCGTCGTGATGGCCTGAAGAACCGGCGTCCGGGACATGGCGGCTAAGAACCGAAACCTGGTGCCCGGCATCCACAGCAAGCCGGACGACCTCGCGGCCCACCTGGCCAGTACCACCGGCAACGCAGATGGAACTCATGTGGTCTCAGGCGCGGCGTCGCTGCAGGACGTCGTCCAGGTTGCTCAGGGCGCTTTGGCCCTTGGGGGAAACTGACGCTTCAGCTTGTCCAGTCGACTGCTTCAGGACCGGCTTGCCCACGGGCTTCGGCGCTTCCGGCAGATCCAGCGGTTCAGGCGCTGGGCGCTGGGCCTTCGCTGCGTCAACGTAGGTAGGCTTCGGAACCTCGACGGGCTGCCAGCTGGCACCCTTGGAGTCTGCGGCGGCCTGCGCCGACTCATCTCCAGCGGCGACAGCAACGGCCAACGCTGCCTGGCGCAGCTCCACCGCCGACAAGCGGGCGTTCTCGCGGCTGGTGGCCTCGGCATCGAAAACTGCAGTTTCCTTGACCTCAACCGCCGGTTCTTTCGGCAGATAACGCGCAGGCGTGGGAATGGGCGATGCCTGCGCTTCGCGGCGGGCGCGCCGTTCGCGAAGGTCGCGCAGGGCCAGTTTGCGCAAAACCACGACGGCGACCACCGCACCGATGAACGAGACCAGCGGCAACCAGACAGTGCCTGTACCGAAAAGACGCACAATGCCCGAAACGATAGCCGTCAGCAGCAGGACAAGCCCTGACAAGGCCAGAGTGAGCCGCGCATAGCGGATAGTGAAGGGCGTGGGGGCCGGTTTGCCCGCCGAGGACTCGGACACACGGGATTCCTGGGGCGACGCCTGTGCTTTGCTGTGCATGGTCTCCATCGGTTTCTCCTGCTGAGGTGCCAAAGTCAGTACCACCCCTGCCTGCGGTTCGTCTGGTTCGTCGTCGAAAGCCTCTGCTGGAACAGCGGCCGCTTGGACTTGCTGGCGTCTGTTCCGCAGAACATACGGCGCCACCCAGACCATCCACAGCGCGACAGTGACCACAAGTATCACTGAGCTGCTGAGAGGGAAGTCCACATTCAAAACCGTAGAAGCAAATCACCGGGGGTGGCGGCATTGCGGCCGGTGTGTCGTGGTCGAGTCCGCAAATGACTGGAGATAAGGCCGAAATGGCCTATGACCTGCCCGTTTGTCCTTTGAGCCACCTGCGAAGCAGACCCTCCGGAACTTCCTCCGACGTCAAGGCGAAGGAGCGGTGGTCAGCCCACTGTCCATTGATGTGCAGATACCTTTCCCGGTACCCCTCATCGCGGAATCCAAGCTTCTCCACGACCCGAAGGCTGGGCCCGTTTTCAGGCCGGATGTTGATTTCCATCCGATGCAGCCCGAGCACGTTGAAGCAGTGATCCGTCGCCATCGCTACCGCTGTGGGGGCAATGCCGCGGCCGGCACGGTCCTTGTCCACCCAATAGCCAAGTGTGGCCATCATGGCTGATCCCCAGATAATCGAGGAAACCGTCAGCTGACCCACGATTGCGGGTTCACGGAGGCCGGCTGTGCGTTCAACGATGACAAACGGCAAAGCCGTGGAGTGGCGCGCCTGCTCGTTCAAGGATGCAACCATCTGGCGATAGCTGGGGAGGCGGCCACCCGGAGCCGGGTTGGACGCCTCCCACGGCGCAAGCCAATCACTGTTCCGCGAACGGACCTCGGACCATTCCCGCTTATCGCGGTACCGGATGGGACGAAGTGCCAGGTCTCCGCACTCCAGCGTCACCGGCCAGATCGCAGAACCGTACATCCTTGTTACTGGGGAAGCGTGGCGGTGAAGTTAGGCAGCCACTCGCGAAGCTCAGGACCGAGGTCCTCACGCTCGGCTGCCAGCTCGATGCAGGCTTTGAGGTAGCTGAGCTTGTCGCCGGTGTCGTAGCGGCGGCCGCGGAAGACCACGCCGTACACGCCGTAGCCCTCTCCTTCGCCGGCTGCCAGGACCTCAAGGGCATCGGTCAGCTGGATTTCTCCACCGCGGCCCGGGCCGGTCTTCTCCAGGACCTCGAAGACAGCCGGGTGCAGCACATAGCGGCCAATTACGGCAAGGTTCGAAGGGGCCTCTTCGGGAGACGGCTTTTCCACCAGCTGCTTGATGCGGACGTAACCGTCCTCGTCGATGTCCTCAACGTCGGCGCAACCGTAAGCGCTGATCTTGGAAGGCTCCACCTCGATCAGGGCCACGACGGAACCGCCGGTCTTCTGCTGGACAGCGATCATTTCGCTCAGGAGGTCGTCGCGGGCGTCAATGAGGTCATCACCAAGGAGTACGGCAAAGGGCTCGTAACCGACGTGCTGCTTTGCACGCAGGACAGCGTGGCCCAGACCGTTCGGATCGCCTTGGCGGACGTAGTGGATGTCACCGAGGTTGGTGGCGGACTGGATGGCTTCAAGCTTGGCGGTGTCGCCCTTTTCAGCCAAGGTCGCTTCAAGCGCCGGCACCCGGTCAAAGTGGTCTTCCAGGGCGCGCTTGCTGCGTCCTGTGATCATGAGGACGTCGTGCAGGCCCACCTTGACCGCTTCTTCGACGACGTACTGGATGGCGGGCTTGTCGACCACGGGCAGCATTTCCTTCGGCATCGCCTTGGTGGCGGGAAGGAACCGGGTACCAAGACCCGCTGCGGGGATGACAGCCTTACGGACAGCGTTGTTATCGAGAGTCACCGGACTAATGTAACGGAAGGAACAGATCATCGGCTAAACCCCCGCCGCGCGGCTTGCACATTTTCTTGGCTGCTCAACACCACGCAACAATTCAATCGGACCCCACGAACCTGAGGATTGGACACAGATGGCATCGAAAGAAGACATCCGCCGCAGCCGGCGACTCTACAGAAGGGCCCTGTCCCCGGAGCAGATCGCAACAGCGGGCGAGGCCCTGGCCCAGCATGGAACCGCCTGGGCCAAGGGCATCACCTCCGGCGAACCGGCCAGGTTCGCGGTGTATGTGGGGGTCGCTTTCGAACCACCCACCATGCCACTGCTTGAGGCCCTTCATGACGCGGGCCACGAGGTGCTGCTTCCGGTCTGCGAACCGGAACGCCAACTGAGCTGGGTGTACTGGACTCCGTCGACGGTCTTTGAGCGCTCCACCTACGCACCCATCGACGAACCCCTGGGCGAGCGATTGGACAGTTCAGTGGTGGCCACGGCCGCGGGGATCTTCATGCCGGCAACCGCCGTGGATCGTGATGGGAACAGGATCGGCCAAGGCGGCGGATACTACGACCGGCTGCTGCAGGGCCTCGATGCCTCCGGTCAGCGGCCGCCCACCATCGCGGTGGTGTACGACGACGATTTGTTGCCTTCCGGCTCCATACCCGCCGAAGCTTTTGATCGCCCTGTGCGGGAAGTACTGACGCCGTCCGGCGTCGTCACCCTGGATGACGCCGGAGAAGACGCCTAAAGGGTGGTGAGTTCCGGCACAGGTGCTGGCGAACGCCGCAGGGACGGGTGATAGAATTGGCACTCAGGCCCTGGGACTGCTAATGCGGAAACTCTTCGCTGCGGCGCCACAGGACCTGAACTTTGTCCTAAAGGAGGAACTCAGTGCCCACATACGCATACGCCTGCAAAGACTGTGACCATGCCTTCGACATCGTCCAGTCCTTCTCAGACAGCTCCCTGACAGAGTGCCCGGAATGCAAAGGCACGCTGCGCAAGAAGTTCAACAGCGTTGGCGTCGTCTTCAAGGGCTCCGGTTTCTACCGCACCGACTCGCGTGACACGAAGGGCAGCAGCACCGTTTCGGCAGCGCCCTCCACTCCAAGCGCAACTGCGGCCGCCACGCCCGCTCCCGCCGCCGCGGCAGCAGCGAGCTAAGTCCCGGGACTTTTCCACATAGGGAAGCCGGCCCCTGCCATGGGGCCGGACAAGCTCGTTAGCGTGGCGGCATGCCACCTACTTCCCGAAGCGCCCTCCTTGCCCGCGCCGAGCGTTCGGCAGGAACAGCTGACCGCGAGCCATTTCGGCTGCCCATGCAATACCGCCTGCCCTCCCCCGGGCGCGCCCGCCCAACATTCAGACGTGACGGGCCTCCAACACCACGCCAACAGCCACGACGCACGCCGAGAGCATGGCTTTCGCGGAATCGCCGGCTCTGTATCGCCCTGCTTCTGTGCCTTGCCGCAGGGTTGGCCGTCCAACAGCTGACTCCAGCGTCGGCGGAACGCGTCACCGTCCTTGTGGCAGCACGGGAACTACCGGCGGGTGCCAGTCTTAGGGAATCCGACTTCACTACTGTTGACGTCGCACCCGAACTCGCCGTGCCCGCACAGGCGAAGGACCTTGGGGGTCTCGTTGGGCGCCAACTGGCTTCTCCGCTTGGCAAGGGGCAAATCCCAACCGACTCAGCTCTCCTGGGCCCCGGCCTGCTCACCGGCACTCCCGCAGGTTCCGCTGCCGTCCCCCTCCGCATGGCCGACGCCTCCTCGATCCAGCTCCTTTCGCCAGGGCAGCTGGTGACGGTGGTCCTTACCGCGTCCGGCTCCTACGATGAATCGCGGCCAAGCCAGGTTCTTGCCGGACCTGTTCCCGTGCTGTGGACCTCGACTCAGGGCGGCAAGGCAGGCGAGTGGCTTGGGACGAGCGACACCGACGGGCTGGTGGTGGTTGCAGCCAACCCCCAACAAGCAGAAAAGCTTGCCGGCGCATCAACGCAAGGCAAGCTTTTCTTTGTATTGGTCAGCCCATGAAGCTTTTCAGGCGATCAGCCCCAGTGCGGGGGCTTCTGCTCCTTCAACCACTGCTCGTGATCGTAGCCGGTCTCGTCGCCCCAGGCGCGGGGGTCGTCCTCCGCGGCTTTCGTGGGCAGGATGCCGCCGGAGCTGTGCTTGGCGGGGGTCGTTTCCGTAGCTTTTTCAGCAGTGGCCTCGTCCTGGCCGCCGGCGTCGCCTTCGGCACCGCCGTTGCCGGTGCCGCTGTCTTGTTCCGTCATTGCTGCTTTCCTGTCCGCTGCCTGGTCCCGCTCGCTGCCATTTTCCCCGGGCTGCTTACCCGAGGCGGCGGTCGAAGGGCGGGTGAACGCTGGCTTTGCCTTGTCCAGATTCAATTGTTCAACATCCATGTCCAGGAAACCATGCTGCGGAGAATCCGTGGAGGTGAGAATGTGGTTCTCCAGGCCGAGGTAGGAACCGATACGGTCCGCGCAGGAGGACGGGTCCGTGAAGACCTCGATCGTCCAGAGGGACATGTACCGCCAGCCCATGCGCTCCAGGAGCTGCGGCCGCAACCTGCTGCGTTCACGGACACTCATGCGCCGGTAGCGTTCCGTGCCATCGGATTCGATGGCCACCGGCGTTGGGATCTCGGCTCCCTCGCGGCCAATCGTGTGCACCGGATCGGCAGCGGCGGCAATGTCCAGGACGCCGTCGTAGAGGTGCCACACCCGCGCACCCCTGGCGCGCAGGCGTTCTCCGAGGTCGGCAACCAAAGGGTCTTCGCCGAGGGCCTGCTCACTGGCAACTGCCCTGGACGCCGGGGTTCCGAGATTGCTGTTGCCGGAGAGTTCCCGGTCCAACAACTCATAGAAGTCCACAGCACCGTGCGACAAACGGTCCAGGTCAAGATCCTCAGGCCGGAAGCAGCTCAGTACGTGCATGGAGCGCCGGGCCCTGGTCATCGCCAAGGCGAAGCGGTTACGGCCACCTTCAGCCGACAAGGGGCCAAAGGAGTGGAGTGCCCGGCCGTGGGGTGTGCGCCCGTAACCGAGGGAGAAGATCACGTGGTCCCGGACCAGACCTTGCGCGCGTTCAAGATCCACCACACGGAAGGACTCAGGGCCGGCCGCGAAGAAGGACGCCAACAAAGGATGGTTCGGCAGTTGAAGCCTGATGGCCTCGCCGATCCTGGCAGCGTGGCGCAGGCTTGCTGTTACCACGGCCAAACTGGTGCGTGGACGCAACGTGGCGTGCTCGAAGACGAGGTCAACCACACGGTTCACTTCTGCGGTGACCGACTCCACGCCCTCGTGATCGGCTCCGGGGAGTCCGGTGCCGTCGGGAATGTACTCGACAAGGATCGAACGATCCAAGCCAGTGACCGAGTTGCCGTCGGGCAGTCGCTTCAGGCCGCCGTCGTAGTAGTTCTTGCTCAACTGCAGAATCAAGTCCTCGTCAACTGCCCGGTACACCCAGTTCAATTGCCACGAGGGCAGGACCCGGGACAGAGCCTTGAAGGCACTCTCCACTGTTTCGTGGCCGGCCACGCCGGCCACCGGCGGTTCAACAGCCACGCTGAAGGTCCGCGCGTTGGCGATCTTGGCATCGCCGAATGCCACCACTTGCTGGGCACGTGCGATCGCGGGCAGGACTGCCTGCAGGGACGTCGACTCGGCGTCGATGACCACCACGGCGTCAAACTTCTGCTCGGCGGGGAGGACTCCGGTGAGCAGATAAGGGCTGACAGACCACACCGGGACCAGCATCGGCACGAGGTCCGGAGCTTGGGCGCTCAGGGCAGGCAAGGTTACCCGCCCATCCTTCAGCAAGGCACGCAGCAGCTCGGCCTGGCGGGGGTGGTCAACCAGTCCTTGGCGCCACCTCTGTGCGAGCTGCCACCGGAGCCGGGCAGCACCGCTGGCGATGTGCGCCTGGTCAGCCAACCTGAACTCGGCTTCAAGGCGGCGCAGGGAGTCGCCGTCGGACATGGCGAGGTAGTCGTCGCCGCTGATCATCGCTTCCAGGGCGGACTGCCACCAGGCCAGGTCCAATTCGGCAGCCACCGAGGACGCGGGGACTTCGCGTTCGGCCAGATCCGCCAGCAGCTCTCCAAGGCCGTGCTCACGCATTTCCTCGATCAGGAGGGTGCGCTCCGGCAACGACTCCAGCGTGTCAGTGTCTGCCACAAGACTCTCAAGGCGCTCCATGAGCTCCGGGTAGGGCGTACCGTGAAGCGAGCCGCCGGCAGAGGTGTGCTTGAGGGCGTCGCCGAGTCGCCGGAGTTCGGTATCGAGCTCGCGGTAGAGCGCACCGAGGTCGGCCAGGCCGGAGGGAACGGCCGGGTGGCGTTGGGTTGTGGCGTAACCGGCCCAGAGCGCGCGCTGCTCCTGGACAAGAACCAACGAACTGTGGAGGTCGGCAATGTGAACGCCGGGCCGTACATATTCCTTGGCCACGCGCCGCAGCCTGGAGCGCTGCATGGACGGCATCTCGATGTTCCGCTCACGCCGCCATGCCGAACTGGCAGTGGCCGAAATGAGGTCGTGCACCGGTCGGTCAAAGATGTCCGGCGTGAACTTGTCCAGGCTCTCGCGCACGGCGATCAGCAGTTCGAGCTGGGCACCCCATTCCGTAAAGGTGTCGCCCAGGCGGATCTCGGCGTGATCGGACACCTGCTTCATGCGGTCGCGCAGGACGGGGAGTTTCTCCGCGGCCAGGCGGGCAAGCTGCTGCGCTTCCTCGGTTTCCTTGCGGGTGACCAAGCGGGCGCCGTACCAAGGACTGCTGGTCGAAGCCCGGCTGAAGCTTCCAAGTTCTGCGGCACGCCGGAGCCGTGCAGCAAGTTCCTCGCGGTCCTTGATGTTGTCCAGGACGCTGCGCTTCAGACGCACGGTCGTGGAGGGAGCCGGATGGATGGATGTCAGTTCCGCGAGAGACTGCATGGCCTGGTACGGCGAGCAACCCCAGCGTTCCCGGACGTTATGCAAGGACGCTACGTGGTCCATGAGGGCGTGCCGATGCCCGGTCAGCGTCTGGTGGAGGTTGCCGAGCTGGGGTTCGAGCGCCTTCTCGTTGCGCATGATTGCCCGAACCAGCTGCGCTTTGAGCTGCTGCGGAGTGGTTCCGTTACCGGGGCGGAAGAGCAGCGAATCAAGTCCCAGTGATTCCAGGTGCGCGGACAATCCTGCGAGGCTGGACTGCCGGTCCCCCACCACCAGGACCGACTTTCCTTCGCAGACCAACGCACCGATGGCGTTGATGGCAGTCTGGGTTTGCCCGCTCCCCGGAGGCGTACTGACCACCAGGGAGTCACCGGCGCGTACGGCGTCAACCACGTATTGCTGGTCCGTGTCGGCATCAAGCAAGAGGAGCTCATCGGCCGGATCACGGAGGTCAAGGCTGGGGAACCTGCCTGCCTTGATGGATTCCGGCTCGATGTCGCCACCGTTGGCTGCAGTGGCCAGCGCGGCCACCGTGGGGTTGTTCAGGTTGATCCACGGATCGTCCAGGTTGCCCGACAGGTCAGCCAGGGTTGTGACCAGGAGGTTGAATTCCACCTCGGCGCCATGGATGGGCTGAACCAGCGTGGACAAACGGTCCAGGACAGGCTGCGGATCCAACCGCGCGGTGTTGTACGCCATGCGGGCCACTGCGTTGACGTCAAAAACGATGCCGTGGACCGTCTTCAGGTGACGTACCAGGGCCGGGTTCATGCGTGCTTGCTCAGTGAGCTGAAGTTCGAAATCGTCCTCCCCCGGCCGGACCGTGAGAACGATGGAGGTGAGCATGACAGGCGCGGAGACACGCTGCGGTTTGCCGCCGACAGCTGATGTCCACACCACGGTACCTGCGGACAAGTACCCGGCTTCGATACCGCGGTCATTGCTGAGCTCGAAAATCTTCGACCTGATGTTCCGGGCTGCCCGGGCAGCCACGAGATATTGCTGGCGGTCCCTGATCAGGGTGGACAAGCGTGTCCTGCGGCCCGCCAACAGCTGCGCCAACCCTGAGGGATGCGCGTTGCTGAGGTCAATGGCGCCTTCGGGCGTCTTGACGAAACGCAGCATAGTGTCTGCCCCTGTGACGGGTTTGAGACCAGACAGCCATTTGCGGAGCTCTTCAGAGCCCTCTTCCTGGCCTTGACCTACTGACACGACTTCTGCCTTCTTTTCTGTACTAGCTTTAGACGCCTTGGACCATACCGGCATACTTTCGAGGGTAGCGGGAATCCATGGCCAGCCCGCTCCGCAACGCTGTTCCAACGCGAAATTCACCGGTTTTCACAGCTTGCTGCCCTTCTCATACCACGGGGGAACTGCGCCAAATACAAAGTGGCCGGCCTCCCGAAGGAAGCCGGCCACTCAGAATGCTATTCCCACTCGATGGTTCCCGGTGGCTTGCTGGTGACGTCCAGCACCACACGGTTCACGCCATCCACCTCATTGGTGATGCGGTTGGAGATGCGGGCCAGAAGGTCGTATGGCAAACGCGACCAGTCCGCCGTCATGGCGTCCTCGGAAGATACCGGACGCAGGACGATGGGGTGCCCGTAGGTACGTCCATCACCCTGGACGCCGACGCTGCGGACATCGGCCAGGAGAACCACCGGCATCTGCCAGACGTCGTTGTCCAGGCCTGCGGCCGTCAGTTCCGCGCGGGCAATGGCGTCGGCCTTGCGGAGCAGGTCAAGACGCTCCTTGGTCACTTCACCGACGATGCGGATACCCAAACCCGGGCCGGGGAACGGCTGGCGGCCCACGATTTCCTGGGGCAGTCCAAGCTGTGCACCAACGGCGCGGACTTCGTCCTTGAAGAGGGCGCGCAGCGGCTCAACGAGCTCAAACTGCAGGTCCTCCGGAAGCCCGCCAACGTTGTGGTGGCTCTTGATGTTCGCAGCGCCCTCGCCGCCACCGGATTCGACGACGTCCGGGTAGAGCGTGCCCTGGACCAGGAACTTGATCTTTTCGCCTTCGGCAGCTGCCTGGGCGATGATGGCCCGCTCGGCTTCTTCGAAAGCACGGATGAATTCTCGGCCGATGATCTTGCGCTTGGTTTCGGGATCGCTGACGCCGGCCAGGGCAGAGAGGAAGCGTTCCTGCTCGTTGGCGACATACAGGTTGACACCCGTAGCGGCGACGAAGTCACGTTCGACCTGCTCAGCCTCCCCCTCACGGAGCAAACCGTGATCGACGAAGACACACGTGAGCTGGTCACCAACGGCACGCTGGACAAGTGCAGCCGCAACAGCCGAGTCGACGCCACCGGAGAGGCCACAGATGACCTTGGAGTCCCCGATTTGCTCGCGGATGCGCTCCACCTGCTCTTCGAGGATGTTGCCGGTGGTCCAGTTCGGGCTCAAACCGGCGCCCTTGAACAGGAAGTTTTCCAGGACGTGCTGCCCAAGGACGGAGTGCTTCACTTCCGGGTGCCACTGCACACCGTAAAGGCGCTTCTCGTCGTTGGCGAAGGCAGCGACCGGCGCGCCGGCCGTCGTCGCCAGCACCTCAAAGCCTTCAGGCGCCTCATGGACAGAGTCGCCGTGGCTCATCCAGGTGTTCTGGGAGGCCGGGACGCCGTCGAGGATGGAACGTGCATCTCCCACAAGGAGCGCCTCGGTGGCGCCATACTCACGCAGGCCCGTCTGGGCTACCTTGCCGCCCAGGGCGTTGGCCATGGCCTGGAAGCCGTAGCAGATACCGAAAACGGGAACGCCGGCCTCAAAGAGGTCAGCCTCCACGAACGGGGCACCTTCGGCGTAGACGCTGGAAGGTCCGCCGGAGAGGATGATGGCTGCCGGGTCTTTGGCCAGAAGCTGCTCGGTGGTGAAGGTGTGCGGAACGATTTCCGAATACACATTTGCTTCACGGACGCGGCGGGCAATCAGCTGCGCGTACTGGGCACCGTAGTCAACAACCAGCACCGGCTTCTGTGAAGTCTGGGGTGCGGTGGGAGTAGTCACCAGTCAAGACTACTTTGCCGGACCGCCCCCGTGCACGTTGACAAGGGCGGTCAGCGGCCAAAAGAGGCCATCCCGTTAGGGATCTCACATCGGGGATGCCCGCAGGCTCCTAGTAGCGCTTTGACGCCTGGGGGTTGGCGGCCAATTCCGCCTCCACCTCAGCGTGGAACTTCTTCTCCACGATGAAGGACAGCAGGGGAACAACACCGCCCAAGGCCAGCAGGACCATCTTGGAGAAAGGCCACCGCATCAGGGACCACAGGCGGAAGTTGGAAACGAGGTACACAACGTACATCCAGCCGTGCACGATCAGCACGGTGGTGGAAATGTTGAAACCGCCAATGACACCCTTGGGTTCGGATTCGGCGAAACCGAACCCAAACGGCTGGCCGGTGACCGCGTTGGTGCCACCGGCGAAGAGTGAAACGCCGAATCCATAGCGTGCGATCAGTTCGGCACACAGAAGAAGCAGCATGGCGCCGGTGAGGTACGCCATGACCTTGTAAAACTTCAGGGCCGAACGGATCTGGGCTTCCGTCCCTCCGAAACGCCGCTTCTTGGGCTTCGGTCCTGACTGCTCAGGCTGGATGGCCGGTTTGGGCTCAATCATTGCTGCACCTTAGGTTCTGGGTCTTGACTTGCAGGTTCGGTTGCCGCCGGGACGGCGTCGGGTTCGTCCGGAAACCCGTCGGAGTACTCGTAGTCTTCGTCGTCTTCGTCGTCCTCAAGGTCCCGACGGTAATCGTCACGCACCAGGCGCCACCAGATGAAGACGGAGAAACCGGCAAAGACCACCCATTCCACAGCGTAGAAGAGGTTCAACCAGTTGACCTGCTCCGCCGGTGGCTGTGCCGGGATATTGAGTGCCTTGACGTCTCCGTCCAGCGGGATGGTGGCGCCACCACTGATTTCGGAGGTCGCAGCGATGAAGCCGGGGTAGCTGGAAACTTTCCAGGTATTGATCAGTTCCGCGGTGGAGACCGCTGATGCCCGGCCCGGGCCGGCGTCGACATTTGGTACGGGAGCTTCGGAGGGAAGCAGGCGACCGGTCAGCGTCACAGTGCCCGACGGCGGCGGGCCGGCTTGGGCGGCGTCAGCCACCCAGCCGCGGGCTACTGGAATCCAGGTTTGCGGCGAGGCTGCGACACCCTTGAGCACGGGAGCGTCGTTGACCGCGAAGGCCGAGACGATCCAGAAACCCTTCTGGTTGTTGTACAGGCGCCCCTCCACCAGTACTTGCTTGCCGGGGTCATAACTCCCTGTGGCCGTGACCATCTGGTCCGAAACCGAGCCAGGGAAGAACTGACCCGGCTTGAGTACGTCAGCCAAGGGCTTCACTTCTTCGACGCTGGACGGCGCCGGGGCCTCGTGCTGGGTTGACCGGCTGAGCTGCCATTGACTGAGCAGCACAAACACCGCGGACAGCAGAAGCGCAAAGACCAATCCTGCGATCCAGCGGGGTTTCAGGGCAGTTTTCAACACCCCTTAACCGTACTTCGTCCGGCTGTAGAACAACGAAACGGGCCTCTGCGATGTGGCCTGACGGGAGACCGCACCGGCCCTTAGTGGTCGAAGAACACCAGGCTGGAATTGATGAGTTCGGAAATGACCTCGGGGTCGTGCGCGCGGCGCAGGGATTCCCTGAAGGATTCTTTCGAAAGGGAGCGCGCCAGGGTGGCCAGGACCTCAAGGTGGTCCGAGAAAGAGCTGGCCGGCGTGGCGATGAGCAGGATGAGCGTTGCCGGGCCGTCGGCGGCACCGAAATCCAACGCGTGCCCAAACTTGGTGACCCCAACCGCGATGGAGATCCGGTCCACGAACTCACTGCGGGCATGCGGAAGGCCGATTCCGCCGGGAAGGCCCGTAGCCAGCTGGTGTTCGCGTGAATGCACCTGCTCCAGGAAGCCCTCGAGGTTCGAAATCCTTCCGGCCTGATGGAGTTTATGGGCCAACTGTGCCGCGGCGTCGATCTTGTCCTCGGCAACAAGCTCAAGAATGACCGTGTCCGGGGTGGTCAGTTCCGCGTCGTATCGGTCCAGTGGTTCAGCCAAGTCGTGTTCCCTCCATGTGGCCTGCCGGCCTCAATTCCCTGGGCCGGTCAGCGGAGCGGAACGATGTCATCCACTCCCATGCGCGCGGCATCGGCCGATTCGTCATCGGGTTGCTGTTGGCTCAGTCGCTCAGCCTCCACCCGTGCCAGGTAGTGTTTGATCTCGCTTTCACGCTGGGCATCGCTCCAGCCAAGGATTTCTCCCATCAGCTTAGCCACTACGGGCGCCGCAGACACACCCCGGTCCCAGGCTTCAATGGAGATACGCGTGCGGCGGGTCAAGACGTCGTCGACATGCCGGGCACCCTCATGGGTGGTTGCATAGACAACTTCGGCGGCGAGATAGTCATCGGCCCCCGGCAGCGGCTCCCCCAGCTCGGGCCGTTCGGAGATCACGGACAGCACTTCCGATGCCATGGATCCGAAGCGGTTGAGCAAGTGTTCGACACGCGCCACATGCACCCCGGCCTGCTCGGCGGACCTGCCACGCCTGTTCCAGGCAGCCTTGAATCCTTCGGCACCCAGCAAGGGAATGGTGTCCGTGCAACTGGACGGGACGCGCTCATCCATGGCCCGGGTTGCTTCGTCCACAGCATCCTTGGCCATGACGCGGTAGGTGGTGTATTTGCCTCCCGCCACCACAACAAGGCCGGGAACTGGATGCGCAACGACGTGCTCGCGCGACAACTTGGCGGTGGAGTCGTTGTCCCCGGCCAGGAGCGGGCGCAGACCGGCGTAGACGCCCTCGACATCCTCACGGGTCAGCGGACGTTTGAGCACCTTGTTGACGTGCTCCAGTACGTAGTCGATGTCCTTGCTGGAGGCAGCAGGATGGGCCTTATCCAGCTTCCAGTCGGTGTCGGTGGTCCCGATGATCCAGTGTCTGCCCCAGGGGATCACAAAGAGCACGGACTTTTCCGTCCGAAGAATCAAGCCCACCGTGGACTGGAAGCGGTCGCGTGGCACCACCAGGTGGATGCCCTTGGACGCACGAACCTTCAGCTGGCCGCGGTCGGTGACCATGGCCTGTGTTTCGTCAGTCCACACGCCGGTGGCATTGACCACCTGCTTGGCCCGCACCTCAAAGACGCTGCCGTCTTCCTGGTTTTCCACCTTGGCACCCACCACGCGTTCACCTTCGCGGAGGAAGTCCACTACGCGTACGCGGTTGGCGGCGTGGGCTCCGTAGTGCACGGCGGTCCGGACCAGGTTGACCACCAGCCGGGCATCGTCAACCTGGGCGTCGTAGTAGCGGATGGATCCTACGAAGGCGTCGTCTTTGAGGCTGGGAGCCGCACGCAGTGTGCCACGGCGGAAGAGGTGCTTGTGCATCGGTACGCCGCGGCTGTGGCCGGACGTCAATCCCAGGGTGTCGTACAGCATGATGCCCGCACCCACGTAGGGGCGCTCCCAGAAGCGGTGGGTCAGCGGGTAGAGGAACGGCACCGGCCGGACCAGGTGGGGAGCGATCTGCTGGATCAACAGTCCGCGTTCCTGGAGGGCTTCCTGGACCAGGCCGAAATCCAACATCTCCAGATAGCGGAGGCCACCATGGATGAGCTTGGAGGACCTCGATGACGTACCGGAGGCCCAGTCCCTGGCTTCGACGATCCCAACAGTGAGTCCCCGCGTGACTGCATCCAATGCAGCCCCGGCGCCCACCACGCCACCACCGACGATCAGGATGTCCAGTTCCTTGCCGGGCTCGGCAGTGGATTTCAGGACATCAATGGATGCGGCACGGGACTCCGGGCTCAGTGCTCCCGGAGATGCCTGCGGACCGCCTGCGACATTGCTCATCGGACCCCTCCTCAAACGCAACAGCTGGTAATCCCCTACCCTACTTGCTGCCCGTCGAGTTGGGCAGGGCTGCTGTTCCGTCCCGAAGGTTTAGCCGAGATACGGCGAGACGACGACGTCGACCCGCTGGAATTCCTTCAAGTCCGAGTATCCGGTGGTCGCCATGGAACGGCGCAGGGCGCCGATCAGGTTGGATGTTCCGTCCGTGTGGTGACCGGGCCCGAACAGGACTTCCTCGAGCGGCCCAACAGTGCCAACGTTGACACGGTCGCCGCGGGGGGACTCCAGGTGGTGGGCTTCCGGACCCCAGTGCCAGCCGCGGCCCGGGGCTTCTTCGGCGCGGGCAAGGGCACTGCCGAGCATGACGGCGTCAGCGCCCATGGCGATGGCCTTGACGATGTCGCCTGAGCGGCCCATGCCGCCGTCGGCAATGACATGGACGTAACGTCCGCCGGACTCATCCATGTAGTCACGGCGTGCTGCGGCGACGTCGGAAATGGCCGAGGCCATCGGCGAGTGGATGCCCAACGCGCGGCGGGTGGTGGTCGTGGCGCCGCCGCCGAAGCCGACCAGGACGCCGGCCGCGCCGGTCCGCATCAGGTGCAGGGCGGGGGTGTATCCGGCCGCGCCACCGACGATGACGGGAACATCGAGTTCGTAGATGAACTGCTTGAGGTTCAGTGGCTCGTGGTTCTTGGAGACGTGCTCGGCGGAGACGGTTGTGCCGCGGATGACAAAGATATCGACGCCGGCAGCCACCACGGTCTTGTAGTGTTCCTGGGTGCGCTGCGGGGTAAGTGAACCTGCCACGGTCACGCCTGCGGCGCGGATCTCGGCCAAGCGGGAGCTGATAAGTTCCGGCTGCACTGGAGCCTGGTAGAGATCCTGCATGCGCCGCGTCACGGCCGGGCTGCTGGTCTCGTCGGCCAAGCCGGCGATCTCGTCAAGGACCTTCTGCGGGTCCTCGTACCGGGTCCACAGTCCTTCAAGGTCCAGGACGCCGAGACCGCCCAAACGCCCCAAGGCGATGGCGGACTCCGGCGACATCACCGAGTCCATCGGTGCAGCGATGACGGGCATGTCGAACTTGTAGGCGTCGATCTGCCACGAAACCGAGACGTCCTTCGGGTCACGCGTCCGTCGGTTCGGAACGATCGCGATGTCATCCAGGGAGTAGGCACGACGCCCACGCTTGCCACGGCCAATCTCAATCTCATAAGTCACGGCTCTAACTTTACTGGACCCCTCGCGCAACCTGGCACCGCCCCGCAGGCCGGGCAGCTTTCCACATGGGCAGCTGTGCCCATGGCAGCATCCTTTGCGGATCAGATAGCCTGCGGAAAACACACGTACACCATGCAAGGGGGACCCATGGCGCCTGGACTCTACGGAGCCGACATTGAACAGCTTCGGTCGTTATCCAAACAAATGGGACAGGCCGGGAGCCGGCTCCAGAACCAGGAACTCCAGATCAACGGCCTGATCTCCACGGTTGCATGGAAAGGAACCGACGGAGAGCGTTTCCGCCGCGAATGGAGCAGCACCCTGCGGCCCCTGTTGCACAAAGCCTCCCGTTCCCTGGAGGACGTTTCCAAAACACTGCGGACCCAGGCTGACGAACAGCAGCAGGCCAGTACCCAGGGTGGGTCCTCCAGTGGAGGGTCTACAGGGGCCAACAGCCCGCAGACTCCCGGTGGCACCGTCAGCGACGACACTCCGACCACTGGTTGGGAGGGACTTTTGGGCGTCACCGGCAGCCAGGGATGGTGGGCCGGGAACGCACTCGTGACTGCCAACGGTTTGGCTGCGGACTCGATCCTGGCCCGGATGGCCAAGGGCGGGTTGGTTACGGAGCTAACCAAGTGGCCCTGGCTCAGCGCACAGTACGGCCAGGCCGCCGGCGCCGGATATGTCAAGGGCACCCAGCTTCTGAACGGCACTTCCATGCTCGGGCGGCTCTCGGGGGCCTTGGGGTTCGTCACTGGCGGAATTCAGGTCTACCAAGGATTCCAGACGGGACATCCCGGAATGGCGGTGGACGGCGGGATCTCTGCTGCCTTGGCAGTGGGCAGCTTTTTTCCGGTGGTTGGCCCCGCCTGCGCCGTTGCCGGCATCGCTTGGGGTGGCCTGGGCCTGTTGGCTACCAACATGGGCTACGACTCCGCGTCTTCGATGATCGCTGACGGCGCCAAGCATGTCTGGGAGGGTGCCCAGGACGCCGCTGGAGCAATAGCCGACGGCGCCAAGAAGGTCTGGGGATGGCTCACCTGACCGCGCCGCTTCATAGACTGGACAGAGAACCGCACAAAAGAAGGCAGAAATGACCACCCAGACCGAAGAAAACCAGGCACTGCTCATCACCGAACATGAGCTCATTGCACTCATCGCGCTGGCTGGCACCGATGGCGCCCTGAGGTGCCAGACCCTGTTCCGCCTGGACCACGCAGCCGGGTCGCCGCTGGAACAGGCCGGTGTTGCGACGCTGTTGGAACGCGGGTTGATGAAGATAGAAAACGACGCACTCCTTCCGGTTGGGCCGGCCGCCACGGTGACAGCAGTCCTTGCCGATGCCACAGCCTGGTTGGAAACAGCCCTCGTCACCCCGGCCTCGGAGCACGTTTCCTTCATGTTCGGCGCAGAGCAGGGCGCCCTGTTGCTCAATCTGAGCAAGTACGGCGTTCACGAGCTGCACCCCATTACGGGCGCTGAAGGCATGGTCACCACTGCAGTGCAGATGGCCGACTACTACCTGAACCAAGCGCCGGACGGCTTCCCCGCAGCCGCCACCACGCGCCGACACTTTGACGACGGAACCTCCCGCGCAGTGCACGTCAAAGCTGAGGCCGATGGTTCCCTGTCGATCGCCGCCGGCGAAGGCGAAAACCTCGACTCGACGGCCCTTACACGTGATCAACTCGACGCCCGCGTCCGTGCAGGCCTGGAGCGATAACCCGGGTGAGTTACCAGTCAGGCCCCGCACCGCTGTTCCACTCAGACCGCTCCCTGGACTACTGGCTTTCCCCCGAGCTTGCTGCCATCACACCGGCAAATGCACGCTCACGCCTGCGTGAGCTCGCCGGCGCCCGGGGTGCATACATGGGCGCGTGGGCTGCCGGAATCGGCGTCGGCGCCGTCCTTGTCTTTCTGGGCGTAGTCCTGTCAGTCCGGCTCGGCACGCTCGTAACGCTTCCTGCGCTCGGCCTTCCCGGCGCCGCCCTCGGCGCACTGTGCGGAATCTTCTTCGTGCGGGTTCGGAACCGGTTGCCGCGCACAAGCCGGGCCCTGGTCAATCGTGGGCCTGGGAGCCTGCGGGGTGCGCTCTCTTTCGTGGCGTTCGTCCTGCTCGTTTTCATGGGGCTGTTCGCCTTCACGGCCAAACCCTCAACGTGGCAGGATCCTGACGCACTGCTGACTCTGGCCTTGGTTCTCGCCTTTATGGTCTCCCTCCTTGTGGTTGGGATCATCGTCCCGGCCACGATCATGGGCCGTTCGAGGGAATCGCTTCGGCGCAGGGCTGCAGTTGACCCACGCTTCAGGGCGCTGCTGGAACAAGACCTCGCCACCTGGCGTGATCCCTACGGAGAAGCCGGATACGGCCCGCTCTAAGCCTCGGGGGCCGCCCGGCTTGCCTCGTCCACGGAAAGCTGGGATTCGAACATCCGGAAGTAACGGCCCCGGAGCGCGACCAATTCCTTGTGGGTTCCTTGCTCCGCGATGCGCCCATCTTCGAGCATGTAGACGATGTCGGCCTTCTCAATCGTGGCGAGGCGGTGGCTGATGGCGATGATGGTGCTGCTGCGGTCCGCGAAAAGCCTGGTGAAGATCCGGTGTTCAGCCAAGGCGTCGATGGCCGAGGTGGGCTCGTCCATCACCATGAACGAAGCGTCCCGGTAGAAGTTGCGGGCCATTGCCAGCCGCTGCCACTGCCCGCCGGACAGCCCGCTCCCCTTGCGCCCGCGTGGATCCTCCATCCAGTTGCTGACGTGGTTCTCCAGTCCATTGGGCAGCTTGTTGATGAAGTCCATGGCCTCGGCGTCGGCTGCCGCCCTGCGGATGCGGGGATCGTCCCGGGGCAGGTCGACGTCGCCGAGATAGATGTTCTCTGCTGCGGTGGCGAACTCATACTTGAGGAACTCCTGGCTGAGGACCGCCAAGTGCCGGTGCCAGCTGGTCACGTCGATGCCGGCCAGATCCTTGCCGTCCAGCAGGACCTGGCCTGAATCAGGCCGGTACAGCCCGGCCAGTATCCGGATCAAAGTGGACTTTCCCGCACCGTTCTCCCCCACGATCGCGATGTGTTGGCCGGCCCTGATGGTCATGGATATACCTTTGATGACCTCGATGTCGCTGCCGGTATAGCTGAAGTGGATGTCCCTCAGTTCGACGGTGGTGGGCGACGCGGCGAGGGGCTCCTCCTTGCCGCTGGGCACGGGCAAGGCCATGAACAGTTCATAGTCCTTGAGGTTGGCCAGGTCCTCGTCGATGGAACTGAGCGACGACACCAGGTTGTTGGCCGTGGAGAGGGCCCGGCTCACAATCTGTTGCACATACAGGAATTGGCCCACAGGCTGCGCCCTGGCAATGATTTGCCCCACCACCCACACCAGTGACACAACTTCGGCACCGTACTGCAGCGAGTCGGCAGCCAGCTGTTTGGGAATGTACCGCTTTTGGAAATCCAGTCGCCTGCGTTCGTCGGCATCCCGCAAGCGGGAGCGCAAATCCATGAGGTAGCCAACAATGCCGTAAAGCCTCATCTCGGCGATATGTTGAGGCCGGAGCAGGTTCTGCTCGATCATCCTGCGTTGGCGCCGCGAGTCCACTTGGGTGTTCCAGTGGGCTATTTGTTCCCGGGACAACTTGAACTGCAGGTACACGCTGGGCACGATCGCCACCAGGACTATCACCGCGATCCACCAGCTCACCAACAGCAGCGCGCCAACGGCGAGGATCACCGAGACGAGCTGGGTGAAAATCGCCGCGATCCGGTCCAGGACCCGCGCATAGGAATCAGAGAAGCGCTTGGCGCGGTCGTAGAGATCCACCGTCTCTTTGTCGTCATAACGCCAGAAGTCCAAGGCGAGGAACCGCTGGTACATCAGGTCGCCCACAATGGCCCCGACCCTGAAGCTCATCAACTGTTGGATGTAGCGGTCCACGCTGCTGAAGGCGCCCCAGAACAGGCCCAAAGCCGCGGTGATGATGACGTAGAGAACTGCCCGCGGACCGGCGTCGGGGTCTCCTGCGTAGCCGGCCGCCAAGGCCGTGGTGGTCAACGACGCGAAGTACGTGGTGACCAAGGGCAGGGTGGCGGAGATGACCGAGCCCAGGACCTTCATGATCACCGCTGCCGGTGAGGCGTTGAAACTCACCTTCAAGACCTGCCCGACGGCGCGGGCGTACGGCCGCAAAGCCAGCTTGCGGGGCGGTGTTTTGCCGGGTGGGACCGGGTGAAGCGGGACCGACTCCGGGTGCCGCGGTTTTGCGGGCTGCTCTGACATGTGCCCAGCCTATTCCTGTAGGCGGACATCGAGGGTCGGGTGGTTAAACAACTGATCCCCGCGGAGAATCCGCGGGGATCAGTAAGTGCTTAGCGCGAGTTGTAATTCGGCGCTTCGACGGTCATCTGGATATCGTGCGGGTGCGATTCCTTCAAACCTGCAGGAGTGATGCGGACGAACTTGCCGCGTGCCTTGAGTTCGGCGATGGTCGGCGCGCCCGTGTAGAACATGGTCTGGCGGAGGCCGCCGACCAGCTGGTAGGCCACCGATGCCAGCGGGCCACGGAAGGCGACACGTCCCTCGATGCCTTCGGGGATGAGCTTGTCGTCGCCGGAGACATCTGCCTGGAAGTAGCGGTCCTTGGAGTAGGAGGTGTTCTTGCCACGGGACTGCATGGCGCCCAGGGAACCCATTCCGCGGTAGCTCTTGAACTGCTTGCCGTTGACGAAGATGAGCTCTCCGGGGGACTCTTCACAGCCTGCAAGGAGGGAGCCCAACATGACGGTGTCGGCTCCGGCAACCAGTGCCTTGCCGATGTCGCCCGAGTACTGCAGGCCGCCGTCGGCGATCAGGGGAACGCCTGCGGGGATGGCAGCCTTGGCGGATTCGTAGATGGCGGTGATCTGCGGGACGCCAACGCCGGCAACAACGCGGGTGGTGCAGATGGATCCGGGACCAACGCCAACCTTGATGCCGTCAGCGCCGGCGTCGATCAATGCCTGGGCGCCTTCGCGGGTGGCGGCCTGGCCACCGATGACGTCCACGTGGGCAGCGACGGGATCGGACTTCAAGCGGCGGATCATGTCCAGGACGCCCTGGGAGTGGCCATTGGCGGTGTCCACGAACAGCGCATCCACACCGGCGTCGATCAGCTTCATGGCGCGTTCCCAGCCGTCACCGAAGAAGCCGATGGCAGCGCCCACCCGGAGGCGGCCTTCGTCGTCCTTGGTGGCAAGCGGGTACTGCTCTGCCTTGGTGAAGTCCTTGGTGGTGATGAGGCCCTTCAAACGGCCTTGCTCGTCCACCAGCGGGAGCTTCTCGATCTTGTTGGTGGCCAGCTTGTGCGAGGCTTCTTCCCGGCTGATGCCCACGTGCCCGGTGATGAGCGGCATCTTGGTCATGGTGTCGCTGACGCGGCGCGTCGGGAACTCGGACTCGGGGATGAAGCGGGTGTCGCGGTTGGTGACGATGCCAAGGAGCCGTCCCTCGGGATCCACTACCGGAAGGCCGGAGACACGGTAACGGGAGCACAGTTCGTCGAGCTCCTGGAGCGTGGCTTCCGGGTTGATGGTCAGCGGGTTGGTGATCATGCCGGACTCGCTGCGCTTGACGCGGTCCACGTGCTCAGCCTGGTCGTCGATGGCGAGGTTGCGGTGAACCACGCCCAGGCCACCCTGACGTGCCATGGCGATGGCCATGCGGGATTCGGTGACGGTGTCCATCGCAGCGGAAAGCAAAGGCGTCTGCACGCTGATGCGCTTGGAAATCCTGGAGGAAGTGTCGGCCTCGGACGGAATGACATCCGTGTGTCCCGGGAGCAACAGAACGTCGTCGTAGGTCAGGCCAATGAGGCCAAAGGGATTGTGTTCGGGCTGGGTCATGAGTGCGCCTCTTACCTTTGTTCCGGGGGCTTAACTGGTAGGGGTTGCAACTGATGACCAGCCCGTCATTACGGGACTGGCCTGTGCAGAAGTGTTGAATAAATAGTAGAACCTCAGCGGCGATCGCCATATTCCGTAACGCCGGAGTGTGAGCAACAGCACTGGCGGCAGGCCGCCGTCGTCCGATTCCCTTGTGACGGAGACCTAGCTGGCCGTCCAGCCGGTGGCCGCCAGAAGGCGTTGCTCGAACATCGGGATCATGCTTTGCACATACGTCTTGGTGAGGTGGTTGTCGTCCTTGTAGACGTAGACGTTGCCCACCACAGCCGGACACGTTCCTTGCTCACAGATGAAGTCGCTCATATCCATCAGATACAGGCGATCGACCTTGCCTACGTAGTCATCCAACGGCGACGATTCAGCCAAGGACTCCTGCAAAGGTGCGTTGCAATCGGGTGAGTCCGGGCCCTTCTTCTGCACGCATTCGGGCATGTTGATGCTGAAGCGTGGATTGTCGCGGATTCCCACGACGTCGATCCCCGCATCCGTGAACGGCTTGATGCCGTCCAGGTAACCGGGCACCTCCGTTTCGAACGGGGCATCCGCGTGCGTCAGCGAAGCAACCGTGAACACGGCGTCAGGCTTGTGCTCCATCACGTAGTTGGCGCTGGCCTTGTTGAATTCATTGCATTCGTCCGTGCGTTCCGGGGATTCGGCCCCGAAACGGCAGCTGCCTTTGAGCAGCGTCACTACTTCCCAGCCGTGCTGCTTGGCGATGGGGCCCAGGGCCGCCATGTATTGCTGGGCATGCGAATCCCCCAGCACCACGATTTCCTTGGTGACGTTCTCAGGTTTGTCGTTCTGCAGGCAACCCTGGAGCAAGGGATCGCTGGGTACGTTGTCCCCCGTGCACAGGCCGTCGATGTCGGCCCATTCGTCCTTCATGGCTCCCGGAGCGGGAATGATCATGGCTTCCTGCGCCGGTTGTCCCGCGAACTCGGGCGACAACGCTGCGGCACCTGGCGTCAGTTCCTTGGGCTGGCCCGCGATCGCGGCGTCTTCGGCCGCTATGACACCCTGCCAGACGGTAACGGGCATCGCCAGCAGCGCACCGCAGGCGGCAATGACGACGGCGGCACGCCAGGACCGTACGGCCGGCCACTCCCAGCGGCGCATGGGTTCCTCCACGAACCTCGTGGTGCCGACGGCGAGCAGCATGGACACAGCCATGATGCCAAGTCCCTGGAACAGCCCCGGAGCTGTGGTGCCGCTGACCAGCAGGAAAAACACCAGCACCGGCCAGTGCCACAGGTAGAGGGCGTAGGAGTTGTTTCCCACCAGGACCAAAGGTCGCGAGGCCAGGAAACGGTCCGCACCGAATCGGCTGTTGCTTTGCCCAGCGACGATCACCGCTGCCGCGGCCAGCGTGGGCCAGAGCGCGATGAATCCTGGAAAGGAGCGGTCCACTGTCAGCACCAGGCCGCAAGCGAGCATCGCCGTGATACCGGCCCAGCCAAGGAACACCCGGAGCTTGCGTCCCGGTTTCAGGTACGGCAGCGCCAGTGCCAGCAGGGACCCCAGCGCAAATTCCCACAGCCGGGCGCGGGTATCGAAATACGCATACTCCTGGTTGTTGGCTGTCTGGTCGATGGAAAACACCAAGGATGCAAGGAACACAGCGCCAAATACGACCAAGAGCAGCTTCCGATGCGTCAACGCCTTCCCCGGGAAGAACCTGGCCAACCTCGGTTGCAGCAGGGCAACTGCGGCGAAGATCAGGGGCCACAGGATGAACACCTGGCCCTGGACGGACAACGACCAGAAATGCTGAAGGGGACTGGCCCCGGAATGGTTTTGGGCGTAGTAGTCAACGGCGTTGTCGGCGAGCTGCCAATTCTGGCGGTAGAAGAGCGATGCCCAGGCTTCGGCGAGGACATCCGGCCACCGGCTCTGCGGGATGAAGGCCCAGGTGGCGGCCAGGACACCCAACAGGACCACGACGACGGCTGGCAGCAGCCGCTTGAACACGTGCAGCCAGTGCCGCAACAGCTTCAACGGCGAACCGGTTTCGAGTTTCCGGGTGAACGATAACGTCAGCAGGAAAGCCGAGATGAGCAGGAAGACATCCACGCCGCCGGACACCTTGCCCAGCCAGATGTGGTAAGCCGCCACCATGAGCACTGCCAGGGCACGCAGGCCCTGGACCTCCGGACGGAAGCCGCGTTCCGGCGTCGTGCCTTGAACCGCGCTGCGCGCGGCCGTGCTGGTACGGATGCTCATCATTGTTGCCACCCCGTAGCGGCAAACCACCTCTCATCAAGCATGTCCGTCATGCTCTTCACATAGGTCTTGGTCAGATGGTTGTCGTCCAGGTAGACGAAGGTATTTCCGATGATCGGCGGACAGTAGATCCCTATGCAGATCACGTCAGTCATGTCGATGAGGAAAAGGTCCTGGAACTTGCCCGTCACTTCCTCGAAAGGACTTGGTTCGGCCAGGACGTCAGCTTTGAGCGGGCGGCAGTCCGGGCTGTCCACGCCTTTGTTGAGGGTGCAGTCAGTCAGGCTGTAGGTGAACCGGGGGTTGTCCCGGATGGCGATGACCTGGGTTCCGCGCGCGGTGATTTCAGAGACAAGTTCCTCGAACCCGCGGGTCAGTTTCTCGTCAGGCTCGGACGGTTCAGCCTTGGTGCCCACCGTGAAGACAGCGTCGGGTGCATGTTCAGCGATGTGCTGGCGGACTTCCTGGTTGAACTGGTTGCATACGGGTTCGACGTCGGGATCGTCGGAAGCGAACGGACAGGCCCCGTACAGCAAGGCGTACAACTTCCAGTGGTGCTCCTCGGCCAGTTGCCCCAGGGCGGCAAGCCACTGTTGGGAATGCGAGTTACCCACCACGAGCACGGTCTTGGTGGCGTCGGAGCCGACGTCGTTTTGCTGGCAGTTATCCTGGAGCAGCTGCGATTCGGGCTTGGTATCACCTGAACAGCCGTCCGGGAGCTTGGCCCAGTCACGTCCGATTCGTTCCGCAGAAGGCTGCGTGAGGGCGTTCGGGGCGATCTGGTTCACGTAGCCAGGCAGGAGGGACTTGGCGCCGGGGTTGTCAAAGACCATCCGCGCCTGTGCGGCTTGTTCATCCAAGTCCAGTTTGTACTGGAATCCAAGGAGGGGCGCCGAGGCCACTGCCACGCAGGCCGCAATGGCGACAATCGCACGACGACGCTTCACTTCGGGCCACTTCCACTGGCGGAAGGGCTTCTCAATGTATTTCGTGGTGAGGAAGGCCAACACCAGCGAGAGGCCGATGATCGCAGTACCGGAGAGCCAGCCGGCATGGTCCTTGCCGCTCCAAGCCAGGGCGATGACCAGGATGGGCCAGTGCCACAGGTAGAGGGCGTAGGAGTTGTCGCCCAGGCGGACCAGGAACTTGGAACTCAGAATCCGGTCAACCCCGAAGCGGCTGCCCGTCTGGCCTGCCGCGATCACCGCGACGGCAGCAAGGGTGGGCCACAACGCCACGAAGCCCGGGAAAGCGGTTTGGACCTGCAGCACGATGCCGCAAGTGAGCATGGCGACGACGCCGACCCAGCCCATCACTACCCGGACGGGTTTGGTGAAGTTCAAGCCAGGCAGGATCAGGGCAAGCAAGGTGCCCAAGGCGAATTCCCACAGGCGGGCGAAGGTATCGAAGTAGGCCACTGCCTGGTTGGTCGCCGTGAAAATGATGGAGTAGATGAACGAGGCCAGGAAAATGATCCCGAAGACGTACACCAAGGTGGCCCGGTACCTGAGGGCGAAGCGCCGGCAAACAAGCGCGACGACGGCAAAGATGACCGGCCAGATAATGAAGACCTGGCCTTGGATGGACAGCGACCAGAAATGCTGGACCGGGCTGGCCAGGCTGTGGTCTGTGGCGTAGTAATCTACCGCAAGCTTTTGCAGCAGCCAGTTCTCGTAGTAGAACAACGAAGCCCACGCCTGCTGGACAATCTCCGCCCATCGAGTGGGAGGCAGGAGGACGAAAGTCGCCCCCAAGGTCCCCAGAAGGACAACAACGACGGCGGGCAGCAGTCGCCTGAACAGGTGCAGCCAGTGCCGCAGGAGGTCCATCGGACGGCCCTGTTTGTAACGCCCCGTGAACTGCAGCGTCATGAGGAACGCCGAGATGAGCAGGAAGACGTCCACACCGCCGGAAACCCTGCCGATCCAGATGTGGTAGCTCACCACCATGAGGACGGCGAGGGACCTGAGTCCTTGGATTTCAGGGCGGAACTTTGACTTTCCAACGGGACCGGAAGCCCGCCTACTACGGTGGGCGGCGGGGGTCGTCGTTGGGGTAGTCACGTGAGGCAGTTCCTTAAAGCAAGTGGCACAGCGGGTGGCACAAAGCATCCATAATACGCGGTTTTGGCCCACCGCTCATGTCAATTTGGTTCCCCGCGGGGGCTTCCGCAGGTCAATTAGTCCACCTTCCGCTATGGATTTACCGTGCTGGACCTGTGCTTGGCCTGTGGCTGGCAGAGCCAATGTGGCCATGACGTGGCAAAACGATACTAAGTGTTCTTACTCAATGTGACCGGCGAAAATGTGATGCATCCCACCTAAAATCGTCGGCGGAAGGGCAGCAAAAAGCCCCGGCCACTTCGAGAGCGGCCGGGGCTTTCCGGAACAGGCAAGCCTAGTGCTGGTGGCCTGCGTGTGCGTCTTCTTCCTCAGCCGGCTTCTCGGCAACCAGGGTCTCGGTGGTGAGAACCAGGGCTGCGATGGATGCGGCGTTGCGCAGTGCCGAACGGGTGACCTTGACGGGGTCGATCACGCCCGCGCCGATCAGGTCCTCGTACTCGCCGGACTTGGCGTTGAAGCCGTGGTTGGCTTCGAGCTCGGAGACCTTTGCAGCAACGACGAAGCCGTCGAAACCGGCGTTCTGGGCGATCCAGCGCAGCGGCTGGACCAGGGCGCGGCGGACGATGCCGACAGCAGCGGCAGCGTCGCCTTCGAGGCCCTTGACGGCCGGGGACTCATCCAGTGCCTTGAGGGCGTGGATGAGGGCCGAGCCGCCACCGGAAACGATGCCTTCTTCGAGGGCTGCACGCGTGGAGGACACAGCGTCCTCGATGCGGTGCTTCTTTTCCTTCAGCTCAACTTCGGTGGCTGCGCCAACCTTGATGACGCCGATGCCGCCGGCCAGCTTGGCCAGGCGCTCCTGCAGCTTCTCACGGTCCCAGTCGGAGTCGGTGCGGGTGAGCTCTGCACGCAGCTGTGCAACGCGGTCTGCAACGTCCTGCTCCGTTCCGGCACCGTCCACAATGGTGGTGTTGTCCTTGGTGACCGTGATGCGGCGTGCCGTACCCAGTACCTCGAGGCCAACGGTGTCCAGGCTGAGGCCGAGGTCCGGGGAAACAACCTGCGCACCCGTCAGGGTGGCGATGTCCTGCAGCATGGCCTTGCGGCGGTCGCCGAAGCCGGGAGCCTTGACGGCAACAACGTTGAGCGTGCCGCGGATGCGGTTGACGATCAGCGTCGACAGGGCTTCGCCTTCAATGTCCTCGGCAATGATGAAGAGGGGCTTGTTGGCCTGCAGGGCCTTCTCCAGCAGCGGCAGGAAGTCCTGCAGCGAGGAGATCTTGCCCTGGTTGATCAGGATGAGGGCGTCCTCGAGGACAGCTTCCTGGCGCTCTGCGTCGGTGACGAAGTACGGGGACAGGTAGCCCTTGTCGAACTGCATGCCTTCGGTGAGGACCAGCTCGGTCTGGGTGGTGGAGGACTCTTCGATGGTGATGACGCCATCCTTGCCCACCTTGCCGAAGGCTTCGGCCAGCAGCTCGCCAACTTCATCGCTCTGCGCGGAGATGGCTGCAACGTTGGCTACCTGGGTGCCTTCGACTTCGCGGGCGTTCTCCAGCAGGCGGGCAGCGACAGCTTCAACCGCAACTTCGATGCCGCGCTTGATCTCACCCGGTGCGGCGCCGGCTGCAACGTTGCGCAGGCCTTCCTTGACCAGGGCCTGTGCAAGCACGGTGGCAGTGGTGGTGCCGTCACCGGCGACGTCGTTGGTCTTGGTGGCGACTTCCTTGGCCAGCTGTGCGCCAAGGTTCTCGTAGGGGTCGTCGAGCTCGACTTCACGGGCGATGGTGACGCCATCGTTGGTGATCGTGGGGGCGCCCCACTTCTTGTCCAGGACGACGTTGCGGCCGCGCGGGCCCAGCGTCACCTTGACAGTGTTGGCGAGCTTGTCGATACCGGCCTCAAGCGACCGGCGGGCAGCATCGTTAAAAGCAAGCTGCTTTGCCATGGTTGTGTCCTTTCGAGACAGAAAACCCGCACCGCTGACGCTCGGAATGATTCCAACGCGACGGCGGTGCGGGGCTCCAGGAAGTTACTTTACGACGATCGCGAGGACGTCGCGGGCGGACAGAACGAGGTACTCGCTGCCACCGGTCTTGACTTCGGTTCCACCGTACTTGGAGTAGATGACGACGTCGCCGACAGCTACGTCCACCGGTACGCGGTTGCCGTTGTCATCGAAGCGGCCGGGGCCGATTGCAACGACTTCGCCTTCCTGCGGCTTCTCCTGTGCGGAGTCCGGAATAACCAGGCCGGAAGCCGTGGTCTGCTCTGCTTCGAGCGGGCGAACAACAATACGATCCTCAAGAGGCTTAATCGAGACCGACACTCGGACTCTCCTTTTCATGAGCTGATTCATGGACTAAGAACTAGGGTGCCGTGGCGTTCAACCGTCGTCGCGGTGCCGGTGGACGCCTGGCGGGATTAGCACCCTCACGGGGAGAGTGCTAACTAGACTCTATGTAAGGCGTTAGCACTCGGTCAAGGTGAGTGCCAGCATTTCGTCATCGGTGAACCGGGGTCACTGGTCCCGGAGGTCGTCGAGGTCGTAGTCTTCGCCGTCGTCGTCTCCGTCCAAGGAGCCGCTGCCGCGATTGACGTACAGGACCACCGCGGAGGCCACCGCCACGACGCCGGAGATCACCAGCGCGATGACGCCACCCAGGCGCGCACCACTGTAGAGTTCGCGGATGTCCCGCGCCTCATCTGTGGCGTCGCTGACGCTCTTGCCGGTCACGGAATAGGCCGCGGCGTTGAAGGAGTCCAGCGCGAAAATGACAATCAACAAACCGATGCAGACCACCGCGATGACAGCTCCCGCGATCAGGGCTGGACGGGCGTACTTGATGAGGCGGGAGGGCGGCGGGGCTGCGTTGTCTTCCATAAAAACAACCCTATCCGGCTGATTCCACAGTCACACCGCCATGACGCGCGACGTTAGGCTTGTACGCATGCCTCACGCACCGCAGGAACAGATCGCGCCCTTGCTGACCACTGAAGGATGGGAACTTCTTGCCTCGCTGGGGCCCTACCGGGAGGCCGATGCTTTCAGCACCAACGCCGAGCTCCGCAAGGCCGGCCACTCCCCCGAACTTGTTGCCGCCGTCCTGACGCAATCGCGCCTGCGGACCCGCGCCGAGGCCAAGTTCGGCGAATTCGCCCGCCAGATGCTCTTTACCCAGGCTGGCTTGGAACAGGCAACCCGATTGAATGTCGCCGCCCGCCACGCCGAACGATTCGCCCAGGCCGGCATCAGCCACGTCGCAGACCTCGGCTGCGGCCTGGGTGCCGACTCCATGGCGATGGCTTCCATGGACATCGCGGTCACTGCCGTGGAGATGGATGAAACCACCGCGGCCTGCGCCATGATCAACCTCATGCCTTTTCCTCATGCGAGCGTTGTGCACACGGACGCGGAGTCGGTGGACCTTGAAGGGATCGACGGCGTATGGCTGGATCCCGCCCGACGCACCACCTCCACCTCGGGAACCAAGAGGATCTGGGATCCGGAGGCCTTCTCCCCGCCCTTGTCGTTTGTTGAAAGCCTCGCCGCTACGGGGCGTGCGGTTGGCGTCAAGATGGGCCCGGGCATCCCCCACGACTCCGTTCCATCGGGTTGCGAGGTCCAGTGGGTCTCCGTCGGCGGCGACGTCACCGAGGCCACGCTGTGGTTCAACGGCGTTGCCCGGCCGGGCGTTCGCCGCGCGGCTTTGGTCCTTGGCAGCCAGGGTGCCGCGGAAATCACCAGCGGTGAGGATTTCGACGGCGGTCCGGCAGCCGCCGTCGGGCCTGTTGAAGGCTTCCTCTATGAGCCCGATGGTGCCGTGATCCGCGCGGGGCTGGTGGCCGACGTCGCCGAGCGGCTGGGCGGGCACCTGGTGGACGAGCACATCGCCTACATTTGTGCGCCCGAACTCCACGACACTCCCTTTGCCCGTGCCTACAAGGTGCTGGAGGTGATGCCATTCAACGTCAAGGCCCTCAAAGCCTGGGTCAAGAGCAACGGCATCACTGTCCTGGACATCAAGAAGCGTGGCACCGCAGTGACCCCCGAAGAGCTCCGCAAGCAACTGCTGCCGGGCAAGCCTGCCAAGGGCAAGGATGCAAAAACAGCCACCCTGGTCCTCACCAGGATCGGCGAGGAACGGGTGGCTGTTGTGGTGGAGCCGGTGACTGCCTGAGGCGTCAGCGACGCGAGAATTCAGAGGCTTCGCGCACCTGCCCGGGAGTCGGGCGCACCCCTGTGTAAAGGACGAACTGTTCCTCGGCTTGGATGGCGATGACTTCGGCCCCGGTAATGACCGGCTTTCCGGCAGCCCGCGCAGCAGTGATGAGCGGGGTTTCGGAGGGCAGGGCAACGACGTCGAAAACCACCTGCGCCGCGGCGATAGTGGCGTCATCGAAGGACTGCGCAGTTTCATCCGCTCCGGCCATGCCAAGCGGTGTGACGTTGATGATGAGGTCCGCGGTCGCTCCGTTGACGTCGTCCTGCCAGCCGAAACCGTACAGCTCCGCAAGAGCGCGGCCGGTGGTTTCATTGCGGGCCACAATGGTGACGGCGGTGAAGCCGGCATCCCGGAGGGCTGCCGCAACGGCCTTCGCCATACCCCCGGCACCGCGCAGCAGGACCGTGTGGCTTGTGGGAACCTCGTGGTCTTTCAGCAGCCGCGCAATGGCGATGTAGTCCGTGTTGTAGGCGGTCAGGACGCCGTCGTCGTTCACGATCGTGTTCACCGAATCGATGGCTTTGGCCGACGGATCCAGCACATCCACCAACGGGATGACGGCCTCTTTGTAGGGCATGGACACCGCGGCGCCCCGGATCGGGAGGCCGCGGATGCCAGCTACTGCAAGCGTGATGTCCGCAGGTGCGAATGCCTTGTAGATAAAGTTCAACCCGAGCAGATCGTACAGATAGTTGTGGAACCGGGTCCCGATATTGCTGGGGCGGGCCGCGAGCGAAATGCACAGGGACATGTCTTTATTCAGGATGGGCATTCCCCCATTAAACAACGGGCCGTTGACCGTTTAGCCTTGGCGCGCCTTCATCCGTGGGTTGTTCTTGTTGATGACGAATGTGCGGCCCCGCCTGCGGACGATTTGGGCGCCCGGGATCTTCTTCAGTGCACGCAGCGAGTTCCTGACCTTCATGGTGTTTCTCCTTTTTCTTTGGTGACTTGGCCTTGGAGGCTTCTACAGGGAGTTGCTCAGATCCAGCGGATCCTCCCACACGGCAAAATCCGCTTCCATCTCGGCTTCCGTGAGCTGGCAGCTGTCCAGGAGATCGCGGACTTCCTGCGCGTCGATGTCCTGCGCATAGCCGGTGAGGGCCAGGACGGTGCCCCGGTCGCCATGGTTTGGGTGCCAATCAAGGGCAGCGTCGACGTCCGTTCCGGGCACTGATTCAGGCCTGTCAGCCAACCATGCTCCGGTGCTTTCGAGCCACACCCGGGGCCCAATCCCCTGCACGGCAATCCGGGTTGCAGGGGCCGAGGCAATCCAGAGCCGCCCGCGCATCCAATGCGTTCCGCTGGCCAGGTGTGGCAGGGCGTCGCGGAAACGCCCCGGATGCAAGGGACGACCGGCCTTATGCAGCACTGTGGTGAAGGAACCTTGGGATTCGCTGACAGGAAGACGTACGACGCCGGGCTTGTTCCGGGCCGCCGCTTCGGCGGGGTCGAAGCACCCCGGCCGGAACGTGTCAGCCGGAGCCACGAGGTGGGCATGGGGCGCCAGCTCGCCCAGCAGTTCAACTCCCGTCAACCATGGTTCCGATCCTTCGCCCGGATTTCCGGACAACACCGAGCCCAGGCCCGGGGACATGAGCACGGTATCCACCTGCCCGAATTCTCCGACGAGGAACTCGCCGCTGGTGCGCTCGTCGCTGGGCATCGAGGTGAAGCCGGATTCGAACAGCGTGTGCCGGTCCCAGATCTGGTTGTCCACCTCCGCCGGGTCCAAGGCCAGCACTGCGTTGTCCACCACGACGGGGGCGTCCAGTCCGCGACGAAGCTCGTCCACGGCCATACCCGTGGCAACTCCTGGCGGCAGGCCCAGGACCACGTGGTCGAAGCCGCACGCGGCGAGCCGTTCCGCCGTCGGAATTACATCCAACCGGACTGTGCAGCTAAGGCAGCCGTGTTCCAACAGCGTCGTTTCCCGCTCGAAGAGCCGGCCATCGCGAAATACGCGACGAAGGACCAGCGATCCGTCCAGGAGGTCGTGGAGGACCACCACGGAATTGTCGTGGGTGCGGCCCAGCCGTTCTGCGGCGGCTTCGCGGCACTGACTGTCGAGGGAACTGACAACGGTGAAATGCATGAAATGACAATAATGCGAATGGTTCTCAATAGCAAGTTGCGGGCAAGGAACGGTTACGCTCCGTGATGCCGGATCTTTCCCCTGCATTAGACTTGATCCGACCGCTGGCGGCCCCGCAGCGGGGAACCACGCCCGGCCGGGGCAACCCCCAGCCGGAAAGTACATACCGAGGGGACTACGTGCAGATTGATTTTGCGCCATCAAGGCAATCGACACTGGGTGTGGAATGGGAGTTGGCGCTCGTCAATGCACGCACCGGAGAACTTGTCTCCGTGGCAAACGATGTCCTCAAAGGCGTGGCGGCAAACCACCCCGACCTCAACGAGGACGACGAACACCCCCATATCAAGCGCGAACTCCTCCTGAACACGGTGGAACTCGTCACCGGCATCTGCGAGACAGTCAAGGACGCCAAAGAGGACCTCAGCCGCTCCCTCGAAGCAGTACGGGAAGTCACCGATCCCATGGGCGTCGAAGTGTTCTGCGCCGGCAGCCATCCCTTCAGCCCTCCCCTGCTCCAGCCGGTCACAGACAAAGAGCGTTACGCCAAGCTGATCGAACGGACCCAATGGTGGGGACGCCAGATGGTCATCTACGGCGTGCACGTCCACGTGGGCATCGACCGCAAGGAAAAAGTCCTTCCGATCCTGGACGGTTTGGTCAACTTCTTCCCGCACTTCCAGGCGTTGTCGGCCTCCAGCCCCTACTGGGCCGGTGAAGAAACGGGCTACGCTTCCCAGCGCGCGCTCATGTTCCAGCAACTCCCGACGGCGGGACTGCCCTTCCAGTTCGACGCCTGGGAAGGCTACGAAGCCTACGTCCAGGACATGTTCACAACTGGTGTGATTGACGCGATCTCGGAGATCCGTTGGGACATCCGGCCTGTCGCAGCTTTGGGCACCATCGAGATGCGGATTTGCGACGGACTCGCCACGTTGGAGGAAGTGGGCGCGATCGCGGCGTTGACGCAGTGCCTGGTCCACGAGTTCTCCGGCATCCTCGACGCCGGTGGAACCATCCCCACCATGCCTCCGTGGCACGTGCAGGAAAACAAGTGGCGCGCTGCCCGCTACGGCATGGAAGCGATCATCATCCTCGACGCTGAAGGCAACGAAAAGCTGGTGACCGAGCACCTGGCCGAGACCTTGGAACGCTTGGAACCCATCGCTGCCGAACTCGGCTGCTCCGAGGAACTCAAGGACGTAGCGAAGATCATTGAACGGGGTGCCAGCTACCAGCGCCAGCGCCGCGTCGCCGCCGAACACAACGGCGACCTCCAGGCCGTGGTGATGGACCTGGTGCAGCAGATGCGCAAGGGCCCGGACGCCTAAGAGGCAACGCGGGGTCACTTATGGCCCATAATTCCCGTCGGGATGGGCCATAAGTGACCCCGCGTTGCTTGTTGGCTAGGCGGGCACCGACACCGTGGTGACCGGCATTGACGAATCCGGCGCGAACTCCACCCCGCTGGGTCCCACACCTGCCATGATCAGCTGGGCTCCGAGGGCAGCCACCATGGCTCCGTTGTCAGTGCACAAGTCCAACGGCGGTACGTGAAGCCTGATTCCGGCCGAGGTGCAGCGCTGCCCGGTAAGTTCCCGGAGCCGCGAGTTGGCGGCGACGCCACCTCCGAGCAGGAGGTCGGTGATGCCGTTCTCCTTGCAGGCCAGAATTGCCTTTGACGTGATGACATCCACCACGGCCTCCTGGAAAGCAGCCGCGATGTCCGCCACGGGCACTTCCTCGTCCCGTGCCTCGAACTGTTCCACGCAGCGTGCCACCGCGGTTTTCAAACCGCTGAAGGACCAGTCATAACGGTGCGGCCCCTTCTCCTCCGCGGTGCCCATGTACTTGGGCTGGGTCAGGCCGCGCGGGAAACGGATCGATTTGGGGTTGCCTTGGCGGGCCAGTTTGTCGATGGCAGGACCGCCCGGATAGCCAAGGCCCAGGATGCGCGCCACTTTGTCGTAGGCTTCCCCGGCGGCGTCATCGATGGTCGAGCCTAACAGCTCAACATCGTCCGTGATGCTGCGGATACGCAGGATTTCCGTGTGCCCACCCGATACCAGGAGTGCTCCCAGGTTCTCCGGCAACGTCCCGGCACCCAGGCCGGCGGCAGCACCGCCGTCGGGCTTTCCGTCCGCCCCGGGCCGCTTGTCCAGCAGGCCCACACCCACGTGAGCCACCAAGTGGTTGATCGCGTACAGCGGCTTTCCGGTAGCAACAGCCAGGGCCTTTGCCGCGCAGACTCCCACCATCAGTGCCCCTGCAAGGCCGGGTCCGGACGTCACGGCAATGGCGTCGACGTCGTCCAGGGTCACACCGGCTTCATGCAGTGACTCCTGCAAGGTGGGGACAAAGGCGTCGAGGTGTGCTCGGGAGGCAATCTCCGGGATCACCCCGCCGAACCGTACGTGCTCATCCATGGAGGATGAGACCGTGTTGGTGAGCAAAGTGGTTCCCCGGACGATGCCGACGCCGGTCTCATCGCAGGACGATTCGATGCCGAGCACCAAGGGCTGCTGCGGAACGGGCGTGCTCATGCTGTGGGTCCTTCCGGGGATGTGGCGTCGCCGAGCTGCAGTCGCATGATCAGGGCATCGGTGCCATCACGGTAGTAGCGCGGCCGAATGTGGATCTGTTCAAAGCCAAAGCGCAAGTACAGTTGCTGGGCGCGGGGGTTGTCTGCCCGGACCTCGAGCAGGACATCAGCCGCGCCGCGTCGCCGGGCTTCATCGATCAGTTCGGTCAACATGGCCGATCCGATCCCCTTGCCCTCATATTCGGGAACGACGGCGATCGTCTGCACATCCGCGATGGGTTCAATGCACATCAGGCCCGCGTACCCCACGATTTCGTTGCCCACCTCTGCCACCACATAACGGCGGGTCCCAGGCTGGGCCAATTCATCAATGAACATCTGGAGCGGCCAAGCGTCGACGGGGAAGAGCCGGCGCTCCAACGCCTCCACTTCCCGGATATCCGCGTGCCCCATGTCCCGCAGGGAAATCCCGGCGAGCTCCAGCTTCGGTGCCAATTTCACAGTTTCCGTCCGATCAGAGCGCGCGCTTACGGGGACCGGGCACCTGGGCATCCGACTCCCGCAAGTACAGCGGCGTGGAGTCCAGCAGTGGTTGCCCGGCGTTCAGGCGGGCCAAAGCAAATTGACCCAGGGAGGCGGCGTCCGGCTGTGTCGTGGCGAAGTCTTCGTCCGCACGCACGACGTCAGCGTACAAACCCGCACCCGCTCCAAAAACAGGCAGGTCCGGCAATTCAGAGGCGAAGCCGACGTGCGGGCCATCGACGAGTTCCGGAAGCTGCCCCTGGACATAAATGTAGCGGGCCCAGTAAACCTCTTTGCGCCTGGCATCCGTGGCCACCAGGAACTCCGGGACAGCAGCCGTGGACTCAGCCACTTCCAGCGCGATCGCATCCAGGCTCATCAGGCCGTACAGAGGCTTGTTCCATACGAAGGAAAGTGTCCGGGCGGTGGCAATGCCGGATCGGAGGCCGGTGAAAGGGCCGGGGCCCACTCCTGTGACGATGGCATCGATGTCAGCACCCGTAACGCCGGCGCCCGCCAGCAGCTTCTCAATGCCCGGGGCCAGCACTTCGGCGTGGCTGCGGGTGTCCTCCGTGGCGAACGAATCCACCACGCCTTCGATTGCGTCATCGGAAATGAGTGCGGCACTGGCCACAGCCGAGGTATCAATAGCCAGGATCAGCATCAGTTGCCTCCCAGTTCTGCGTTGTCAAGAATCGAGGGAGCCTCGGCCCACCGGGGACCGAAACCCCGGAAAACAATGGTGCGGGGCTCGTCGTCGTCATCGGTATCGAAGTCCAGCACATCCAGCGCCTCCGTGGACCTTTCGCCGCCGACGGACCTGTGCAGCTGAACTTCCAGCCGGCTCTCCGACAGGTGCTCTACCCGGTCGCGGCCCCACTCCACCACCGTGACGGCGGTATCCATGGTGTTCTCAAGATCGATGTCGTCGATCTCGGCGGCGGACTCCAGCCTGTAAGCGTCCACGTGGACAAGGTCAGGGCCGCCCGGCCGGGGCCCGTCAGGCAGGTTGGGGTGGATCCTGACCAACACGAAGGTGGGCGAGATGATGCCGGCACGAACGCCCAGGCCCTCCCCCAGCCCTTGCGTGAACGTGGTCTTGCCAGCACCGAGCTCGCCGGTCAGGACCAAAAGGTCACCGGCTTCAAGCACCCCGCCCAACCCCGCGGCGAGTGCGTGGGTCTGGTCCGCCGTCGTAACCGTCAACGTGCGCTCCCAAAGGGCTCCGCTCACAGCGCCGCCTTTTCAGGGTGGGCGGAAACAGCCGAGGATTCTTCCGCAGCCGCAGGTACCTCGTTGACGTAGCTGCGCGGTACCCGGGAGCTGATACGCGTGACGATCTCGTAGTTGTTGGTCCCGGCCGCGGCAGCCCAGTCATCTGCTGTGGGACCGTTATCTGCACCCTTACCGAACATGGTGGCCTCCGCGCCCTTGTAGGACGCCGCAGTCTCCGGGGTCATCGGTCCAAGGTCGATCACCATCTGGTCCATGGCGATCCTGCCAACCACAGGGTAGTTGACGCCGTTGACGCGGACCGGACCGCCGGTACCAATCCGGGGAACGCCGTCGGCATATCCCAACGGCACCAGGCCAAGGGTGCTCTCTTCGCTGGTCCTGTAGTTCAGTCCGTAGGAGACACCCTGGCCTTCAGGTACCTTCTTGCAGTTGGACAGGAGCGTGCGGACCGTCATTGCCGGGTGCAGGCCAAGTTCGGCCGAGGTAGCGCCCTCAAAGGGAGACAAACCATAGATCCCGAGGCCTACGCGGACGAGGTCGAAATGCGAGTCCGGGCGGGACAGGGTCGCTGGCGTGTTGGCGATATGCCGGACCTCGGTGTCCACACCTGCGTCCTCGGCCATGGCGATGGCTTCGCGGAACACGGCGAGTTGCTCATCGGTTTCCGGGCGTCGGGGTTCGTCAGCCACGGCCAGGTGCGAGAAGATACCGACCACCCGCAGCAGGCCCTGGTCCTGGTAGTCCATGGCCTGGCCCAGAAGCTCGTCCCAGTCGGCGATGGTGCAGCCGTTACGGCCCAGGCCGGTGTCCACTTTGAGGTGCACGCGTGCGGGCCGTTCCTGCTCCCGCGCTGCCGCGACGACAGCGTCAAGTTCCCAGCCCGAGATTCCGACGTCGATGCCGGCGGCTACGGCCGCTTGGAAGTTGCTCTCCCGGGTGTGCAGCCACGCAAGAAGCGGGGCGTCGATGCTGGCGGCCCTCAAGGCGAGGGCCTCGGAAATGTGGGCGACCCCCAACCAGGCGGCACCGGCGTCGAGGGCGGCCCGGGCGACCTGGACGGCGCCGTGGCCGTACGCGTCGGCTTTCACCACGGCCATCACGGCGGCAGGAGAGGCAATGCCGACGAACTGCCGGACATTGTGGCGCACTGCTTCGAGATCGATCACAGCGGACCGTTCAAGCACCGCCGCTTTGGCTATTGCGGCCTTTGAGCCGATCCCGATATCTGCAGCTGCTTCATAAGTCACCCTAGAGATTCTAGTGGTGCCAGTGAATTCGGGTTAACTGCGGGTGTGCTCCCAGCTCTACTGGGCGTCCGACAAGTGGGCTATCGTGGCACGCGCGCGACGTTGGGCTTCGGCCGGGATATCCTTCACGATCGGTTCCAGGAACGCGAAGCGACGCAACCATTGGCTGGATTGGCGTTCCTTCCGCGCGTTGGCCCGTTGCCACCAGTCCGCGATGTCACCCCACCCTGGCGCGGCCAAGGATCCGCCGACTTGTTGGACGGCCAGGGAGGCGCACAGGTTGGCGAAGCGGAGGCGGTCCCCCAGCCGCCATCCGGAGAGGCATCCCACAATGAAGGCCGCCCCGAAGCAGTCCCCCGCCCCCGTAGGATCCGCGGCCGAAACAGGCAAGGAGGGAACCCACTCTTCCTCACCGCTTTCGGAATCGACTGCCACCGCACCCTGGGGGCCAAGGGTCACCACCGCCACCGGAACGCGGTCGGCCAGGGCATACAACGCCGCCCAGGGATCGGACTTGCCGGTGAAGGCCATGGCCTCCGGCGCGTTGGGCAGGAAGGCATAGTAATTTTCGAGCTGGTCCAGCCTGCGCTCCGACCATTGTCCGGTCGGGTCCCATCCCACGACGCCGAAGAGCCTGGTGCCGGCTGCCTTTGCTGCAACCATCCACGGCTCCATCTCCTCTTCCAAGTCGGCCACTGCTGCGAGCGCCCGGGGAGGCTGGCCAATCAACTGGGATGAAGTGATCGGGGCAGGGTGGCCGTGCGTGACCATGGAGCGGTCCTGGTTCACGCACATGGAGACGGTCACGGGTGAGTGCCATCCGGGAATCCGCCGGGACAAGGACAGGTCCACGTGTTCCTGTGTTTCCAGGATCTGCCAGTTGTAGTCGCCGTAGCCGTCATCGCCAAAGGTGGCAGCAAGGTTGGTACGTAGTCCAAGCCGGGCTGCGGCGATGGCCTGGTTTGCGACTCCTCCCGGGCAGCTTCCCATCCCCTCGCTCCATACTTCCGTACCGGGTTCAGGTGCTTGGGGAAGGCCCGTGAAAATAATGTCTTGGAAGACCGTGCCGGTCAGGAGGAGATCGCATCCGGCGTCGGCGTCGGACCTCACGGCGGACAGGGGGTCGAATCGTCGCTGGGGCATAGCGTCCATGAACGGCACACTACGCCGGAGCTTGCAGGGCTGCATAGACTCGGAGCATGCGGCTCATGATCGCCGGTGGTGGCGGGTTCCGGGTTCCCCTTGTGTACCGGGCGTTGTGTGAGGGCCCGTTCGCCGGCCTGGTCAGCGAACTGGTGCTTTACGACGTCGACGATCAGCGGCTCAGGGCCATCCAGACCGTACTGAGCGCCATGCCAGTAACCTCCGGCTCCGTTCCCGCCGTCGTGGGCTGTACGGATCTTGACGAAGCGCTCACGGGGACCGACGTCGTATTCGCGGCCATCCGGCCCGGCGGAACGGCTGGCCGGATCGCTGATGAAGGCGTTCCGTTGTCCCTTGGCCTGCTGGGCCAGGAGACCACCGGCGCGGGGGGAATTTCCTATGCCCTTCGATCCATCCCCCGGATGCTGGAACTCGCCGAGGCCATGCTGCGTCATTGCCCCGAGGCCTGGTTGATCAACTTCACCAACCCTGCGGGAATGGTCACGGAGGCCTTGGTGCCGGTCCTTGGGAAGCGGGTCATCGGGATCTGCGATTCCGCCGGAGGACTGGTCCAGCGGGCATCGCGGGCGGCGGGCTTTGCGCTGGAGGAGGGAAATCTCGACGGCGTGGGCTACTACGGGCTGAACCACCTCGGCTGGCTCTACCGGCTGGCGCCAGGTGGAACGGAGCTGCTGCCCGGGTTGCTGCAGGATCGCACCGCCCTGGAGTCGCTGGAGGAAGGGCGGCTGTTCGGGCAACACCTCTTGGAGAGACTCCAGTGCATCCCCAACGAGTACCTGTACTACTACTACCAAACAGCGCAGGCCACGGCAGCCATCCGTGGACAAAGCCAGACCCGTGGGGCATCCATCCACCAACAGCAGCATTCCCTGTATCCGGAGTTGCTCCGGTCCGGCGATCCCTACGCCCTCTGGGACGCGGCGCGGCGGTCCCGAGAAGAGGGATACCTTGCCGAAGCCCGCCTCCACGGGGAACAACGGGATGAGGCCGACCTCGCCGGCGGCGGTTATGAGCGGGTGGCTTTGTCCGTCATGCGGGCTCTCGCGGGAGGCGGGACCGCCCAGCTCATCCTCAACGTGCCCAACGCGCCAGTGCTGGCGACTCACACCGCCGCTGGGGTGGCGGTGCCCGGGTTGCCGGCGGACGCCGTCGTCGAAGTCCCGTCCCAGGTGACGCCCGACGGCGCGGTGGCGGTTGCGCAGGATCGCCCGCCCGGGCAGTTCCTCACCTTGATGCAGCACGTCAAGGAGGTGGAGCGGCTCACGATCCGCGCGGTGCGCGAGCACGACCGCGAGGCAGCTGTCCAGGCCTTTGCCTCGCATCCGTTGGTTGGATCGGAACTGTTGGGCCGGCAACTGCTCGCGGGGTATGAGGAGGCATTTCCCACGCTGGCCGGGCTCTGGGAGTGACGCTCCGGCTTTACAGCTTGCGGTACATCACGTGCAGGCCGACGTAGCCGATCTCAGGGTGGTTGAAGGCCTCCGGGACGGTGGCGAGGATACGGAACCCCATCGACTGCCACAGCCATACGGCCCTGACGTTGCTCTCCACCACGGCGTTGTATTGCATTGAGTAGAAACCTGAGGCTTTGGCCTCCTCAAGGGAGTATGCGCAGAGAGCGCGGGCAATACCCTGGCCCGAATGGTTGGCCGCCACCATATAGCCTGCGTTGGCCACGTGGCTTCCGCCGCCGCCCTGGTTGGCATGGAACTCACCGGTGCCCAGGATCTTGCCGGTTTCCTTGTCCACGGCAACAAAGGTCTGGCCGGGAGCTTCCTTGGTCCACTTGGCCTTGGCCGCTTCCTCGGTGGTGTCCCGGTCCCAGGTGAAGGTCTCGCCTTCACGGATCACGGGCTCCAGGATGGACCAGATCCCGGCCCAGTCCTCTGCGCTTGCCTTGCGGATGTCGAAGGTTTGTTCTTGGCTCACAGGCCACACGCTAGCAGCCTGGTAGGGCGGGGGTTTTCCACATAGCGGCGACTTTCCAGCGACTGTCCACATACCGGGGGGCACTTTCCCGGGGCATGCACCGGCAGGAGTAGTGTTTTCTGCAGTGAAGTGGTGAAAGTCAGGAGGGATGCCATGCCGATGGTCCGTCGTGTGGCGTTCCTGTCGCTGCATACCTCCCCCATGGAGCAGCCCGGCGCCGGCGATGCCGGCGGAATGAATGTCTACGTTCGAGCTTTGGCAATGGCCCTCGCTGAATCCGGCGTGGAGGTGGAGATTTTCACCCGGGCCACCAAAGCCAGCCAGCCCGCCGTCGAGCATCCGGGCCCGGGCGTGTGCGTCCACAACATTCCCGCCGGACCCCGCCGCAAGGTTCCCAAGGAAGAACTGCCCGAACTCCTGCACCAGATGGTGGTGGAGATAGACAACATTCGGAACCGGCAGCTGCATGGCCGTTACGACGCCATCCATTCCCACTATTGGGTTTCCGGTGTTGCGGGCCTGGAACTGTCCGCTTTGTGGGGCGTCCCACTGGTGCACACCATGCACACCATGGCGAAGGTGAAGAACCTGGTGCTGCAACCGGGCGAACATCCGGAGCCGCGACGCCGGGAGAACGGCGAGCAACGGATTGTCGACGGCGCCGACCGCCTGATTGCCAACACCCCCGCCGAGGCTGATGAGCTCGTGTCGCACTATGGAGCGGACCGTGACCGCATTGATGTCGCTCCGCCCGGTGTGGACCTGAACATTTTCACGCCCGCTTTCCGCAAGAAGTCCCGCGCCAGGCTGGACGTGCGGCCGAACAGCTTCCATATCCTGTTCGCAGGCCGGATCCAGCGGCTCAAGGGCCCCCAGATTTTTGTCAAGGCCGCCAGCATCCTCCGTCAGCGGCGACCCGACATTGACCTGGAAATGACCATTCTTGGTGCGCTCAGCGGGGCCAAGGACTTCAATCTCCAGCAAATCATCAGCGACGCCGGAATGGACGACGTCGTTACTCACCGCCCGCCGGTGGTGGCGACGGAGTTGGCTGGCTGGTTCCGCTCGGCCGACGTCGTAGTGATGCCTTCCTTCAGTGAATCCTTCGGTCTGGTCGCTTTGGAAGCACAGGCGTGCGGCACGCCCGTGGTTGCCACCAACGTCGGAGGGCTCTCCCGGGCCATCTCGGATGGCCGCACCGGCATCCTCGTGGACGGACACAACCCCTCCGACTGGGCAGATGCCCTCGAGGATCTGTACGACGACGTGCAAACCCGCGAAGACATGGGCAGGCTCGCTGCCACCCACGCTGAATCCTTCGGGTGGCAACGCACGGCTGCCATCACTCTGGAGAGCTACCGCGAAGCCGTCGGAGGACTGCTGCTCCCCAGGGGTTGAGGTTCCTCAGCATCCTGCCCCAGTGCTGGTAGATTGGCGCGCACAGCGTCTGCGCCACAAGCGTCAGCCCTGAAACGGGAACATCCAGCCGAAGGACAACGATGTCTGAAGACCAGGTCTTGAGTGATCTTGAGATTGCCCATCAAGCCGCCATCCTCCCCATCGAGGAGATCGCCCAGAGAGCCGGCATCCCGCGTGACGCCCTGGAGTTGTACGGGCCTTACAAAGCGAAGATCAACACTGGCAAGCTGGTTGTTCCCGGGAACAAGTCACCGGGAAAAGTGGTCCTGGTCTCTGCCATGTCCCCCACCCCGGCGGGCGAGGGCAAGTCGACCACAACGGTGGGCCTTGCCGATTCCCTGGCACGTGCGGGCCACAAGGTGATGATTGCCCTCAGGGAGCCTTCACTGGGTCCCATTCTTGGAATGAAGGGCGGGGCCACGGGCGGCGGATATTCCCAGGTCCTGCCGATGGACGACATCAATCTGCACTTCACCGGGGATTTCCACGCGATCACCTCAGCGAACAACGCACTCATGGCGTTGGTGGACAACCACATCTTCCAAGGTAACCAGCTTGGCATCGATCCACGGCGCATGACGTTCAAACGCGTGCTGGACATGAATGACCGTGCTTTGCGGGAAGTGGTCATAGGCCTCGGCGGCCCCGCCCAGGGCGTACCGCGCCAGGACGGCTTCGACATCACCGTGGCGTCGGAAATCATGGCCGTGTTCTGCCTGGCCTCTGACCTGGACGATCTGCGGACCCGACTGGGCCGGATCACCTTTGGGTACACCTACGACCGCGCACCGGTGACCGTGGCTGATCTCGGCGTTGAAGGCGCGCTCACCATGCTGCTGAAGGACGCCATCAAGCCAAACCTTGTCCAGACCATCGCCGGGACTCCGGCATTGGTTCACGGAGGTCCATTCGCGAACATCGCCCATGGATGCAACTCATTGATCGCCACCAGGACGGCCATGCAGCTGGCTGACGTCGTGGTCACCGAAGCCGGCTTCGGCGCGGACCTTGGCGCAGAAAAGTACATGGACATCAAGGCGCGCATCGCAGACGTGGCGCCATCCGCCGTCGTGGTTGTTGCCACCATCCGCGCGCTCAAAATGCAAGGCGGAGTTCCCAGGGAGCGCCTCAGTGAACCGGACCTGGACGCGATGGCGGCCGGGGTGGAGAACCTTAGGAGGCATCTGCGGAACGTGGCCAAGTTCGGCATCACGCCTGTTGTCTCCATTAACAAGTTCGCCACTGATACGCCCGAGGAACTCGAATGGCTCTTGTCCTGGTGCGCCACCGAAGGCGTGGAGGCCGCCGTCGCCGATGTCTGGGGTCGCGGCGGTGGTGGCGACGGCGGAGACGAGCTCGCAGCCAAGGTGGCGGCCGCATTGGGCGCGGCGTCGGACTTCCACCACCTCTATCCGCTGGAGCTGCCCGTCGAGGACAAGATCCGGACGATTGTGCAGGAGATCTATGGGGCCGACGGCGTCGAATTCTCGGTGCCTGCGTTGCGTCGGCTGGCGGAGATCGAGAAGAACGGCTGGTCCGGCATGCCGGTCTGCATGGCAAAGACGCAGTATTCATTCACCGATGACGCCTCCCGGATCGGCGCGCCCAAGGGTTTCAGGGTGCATGTCCGGGACCTGATTCCCAAAACCGGTGCGGGCTTCATCGTCGCCTTGACCGGGGCCGTCATGACGATGCCCGGGCTGCCCAAGGAACCGGCCGCGATGCGCATGGACGTCGACGCCGACGGCAACCCCACCGGCCTCTTCTGACCCTCTCTCACATCCCCCGTGTTTCCTCCAAACCCTCTCTCACGTCCCGACCGCTTCACCCCATCCCTCACTCACGTCCCGACCGCTTCATCCCAAACCCTCCTCCATTGGGGTGGGGAACATGAGAGAGGGACCCGCCCAAACCCCGGGAACATGAGAGAGCGACCCGCCCAAACCCCGGGAACATGAGAGAGGGACCCGCACAAACCCCGGGAACGTGAGAGAGGCCCCGAAACGACTGACGCCCCCGCACAGAAGTGCGGGGGCGTCAGAGATAGCGCGGTGTTTAGCGCTCGATGTCGCCGCGGATGAAGGCTTCAACCTTCTCACGGGCGATGTCGTCGTTGAACTGCTCCGGCGGCGACTTCATGAAGTAGCTGGAGGCAGAGAGCAGCGGGCCGCCGACTCCACGGTCCAGGCCGATCTTGGCGGCGCGGATGGCGTCGATGATCACGCCGGCGGAGTTCGGGGAATCCCATACCTCAAGCTTGTACTCGAGGGAAACCGGGGCATCGCCGAAGTTGCGGCCCTCAAGGCGGACGAATGCCCACTTGCGGTCATCAAGCCAGGCAACGTAGTCGGACGGTCCGATGTGGACGTCGTCGGCGTGCAGCTCGGCCTCGACGTTGGAGGTGACGGCCTGGGTCTTGGAGATCTTCTTGGATTCCAAGCGGTCGCGCTCAAGCATGTTCTTGAAGTCCATGTTGCCGCCGACGTTCAGCTGGTACGTACGGTCCAGGGTGACGCCGCGGTCTTCAAACAGCTTGGCCATGACGCGGTGGGTGATGGTGGCACCGATCTGGCTCTTGATGTCGTCGCCAACAATCGGCACGCCTGCTTCGGTGAACTTGTCGGCCCATTCCTTGGTACCGGCAATGAACACGGGGAGGGCGTTCACAAAGGCGACGCCGGCGTCGATGGCGCACTGGGCGTAGAACTTTGCAGCCTGCTCAGAACCGACGGGCAGGTAGCAGACCATGACGTCGACCTTGGCTTCGCGGAGGGCGGCAACGACGTCGACTGCTTCCTCGGGGGCCTCAACGATGGTCTCGCGGTAGTACTTCCCCAAGCCGTCCAGGGTGTGGCCACGCTGAACGGTGACGCCCGTGGCGGGGACGTCGGCGATCTTGATGGTGTTGTTTTCGCTGGCGCCGATGGCGTCCGCCAGGTCCAGTCCAACCTTCTTGCTATCGACATCGAAAGCAGCAACGAACTGGACGTCGTTTACGTGGTACTGGCCGAACTCGACGTGCATCAGACCCGGGATCGTGGCCTTGGGGTCAGCGTCGCGGTAGTACTGAACACCTTGGACCAGCGATGCGGCGCAGTTTCCTACGCCGACAATGGCAACACGAATCGGATGTGAAGACACGGAACTCCTTTGAGAACTAAAGCTCAGGTGCCAAGCGCAAAACCCTGACTGAGCACAGGGCGCGGCTGATTGGCACGGCGCCATTCGGCGCACACTTGCATTGTAGCCAACAGGGAAGGGACCGGCTTTGTTCCCCGCCGGTCCCTTCCGTTTATGTCGTTACTGGACGGTTACTTCTGCGCCCACAGGTTGATGTCGGATTCGACGGCGAACTCGTCGATCGCCGTCAGTTCTTCCGTGCTGAATTCCAGGTTGTTGATGGCACTGAGGGTGTCTTCGAGCTGCGTCACGCTCGAGGCACCGATCAACGCCGACGTCACCGGAGAACCCTTTGGCTGGTCCCGGAGGATCCAGGCTACGGCCATTTGGGCGAGCGTCTGCCCACGCTCCTTGGCGATGGCGTTCAGCCCACGAACACGGTCAAGTTTGTCTTCGGTCAGCTGCGACTCGGACAGGAACCGTTCCTTGGCCGCGCGTGAATCCGCCGGCACTCCGTTGAGGTAGCGGTCGGTCAGCATCCCCTGTGCCAGCGGCGAGAAGGCGATGGAACCGGCACCTACCTGGTCCAGGGTTTCGTAGAGGTTGGGTGAGCCGTTCTCGGTCCAGCGGTTCAGCATCGAATAGCTCGGCTGGTGGATCAGGAGCGGAGTGCCAAGTTCCTTGAGGATTCGGGCCGCTTCGAGGGTCTGCTCCGGGGTGTAGGAAGAGATACCCGCGTACAGCGCCTTGCCTGAGCGGACCGCGTAATCCAATGCGCCCATGGTTTCTTCCAGCGGCGTCTCGGGGTCGGGCCGGTGGCTGTAGAAGATGTCAACGTAATCCAGGCCCATGCGTTCGAGGGACTGGTCGAGGCTGGAAATCAGGTACTTGCGCGAGCCCCACTCTCCGTAGGGTCCAGGCCACATGTAGTAGCCGGCCTTGGTGGAGATAACCAGCTCGTCGCGGTAGGGCTTGAAGTCGTCCTTCAGGTGACGCCCGAAGTTCGTTTCAGCAGATCCGTCCGGCGGACCGTAGTTGTTGGCGAGGTCGAAGTGGTTGACTCCGAGATCGAAAGCACGTCGCAGGATGGCGCGTTGCTCGTCGAATCGCTTGTCGTCGCCGAAGTTGTGCCAAAGGCCCAACGAGATGGCGGGCAGCTTGAGTCCGCTGCGTCCAACACGGCGGTAGGGCATTGTTTCGTAGCGGTTTTCCGCGGCCGAATAAGTCATACGCACCATCCTGCCACTGCAGAAACCGGGGCGACGGCGTTGTCCGCCATGTGGGCGCCGTCACCCCGGCCTGGTGGTTGCTTCAGCTGACGCGTACGACGGCGGCGCTACCGCCGGGAAGCGTCAGCGTGTCCTCGTCGAGGACTGCTTCAGGGTCGGTGGCCAGCAACAGTGAGCCTTGGAGGGGGGTCGAGAGTGCGTCCTCACCCAGGTTGCACACCACGCGGACACTGCCGCGGGAGAACTGCAGCCAGTGCTCGTCGTCGTCGAACTCCACGGAGGTATCTCCAAAGCCGCCGTCGACGAGTTCAGGCGTGTTCCGGCGCAGCTGTGCTAAATCCTTGTACAGCTGCAGCAGCCGTGCGTGGTCCCCTTCGCCGGCTTCCTCCCACTTGAGCTTGGAGCGCTGGAACGTCTCGGGATCCTGGGGATCGGGCACGACGGCCGGATCCCACCCCATCCGTTCGAACTCCTTGATCCGGCCCTCGGCTGTAGCCTTGCCCAGGTCCGGTTCCGGGTGGGAAGTGAAGAACTGCCATGGAGTTGACGCCCCGAACTCCTCTCCCATGAACAACATGGGCGTAAATGGAGAGGTCATGGTCAGGACTGCCCCAACAGCCAATTTGCCGTAGGACAACGACGCCGTGAGCCTGTCGCCGGTTGCCCGGTTTCCGATCTGGTCGTGGTTTTGGAGGCACACCACCAGAGCCGAGGGGTGGGCGAGGTCGTGCCGGATGGGCCGTCCGTGGTGGCGTTCCCGGAAGCTCGAGTAGCTTCCATCATGGAAGAAGCCGTGCTCAAGGACCTTGGCCAATACGGACAACGAATCGAAGTCCGAATAATAGCCGGTGGTCTCCCCGCTGAGGTTGACGTGGACTGCATGGTGGAAGTCGTCGCTCCACTGGCCTTCCAGACCGTAGCCGTTGTCCTTGCGGGGGTAGATCAGGCGCGGGTTGTTCAGATCCGATTCCGCAATCAGGGTCCGTGGGATCCCCGTTTCGGATTCGATCTGGTCCCCCAACGCCCCGAAGTCCTCGAGGATGTGCACGGCACGCTCATCACGGAGGGCGTGCACGGCATCGAGGCGGAGTCCGTCCACGTGGTAATCCCGGAGCCACATCGCGGCGTTCTCCAGGATGTAGCGCCGCACATCGTCCGAGCCCGGGCCGTCAAGATTCACTGAGTCGCCCCAGGTGTTGCCCTCCCCCGATTTCAGGTAGGGCCCGAACTTTGGCAGGTAGTTCCCGCTGGGACCGAGGTGGTTGTAGACAACGTCCTGGATGACTCCGAGCCCCGCCGTATGCGCAGCATCAACAAAGCGCTGGTAGGCGGCCGGGCCACCGTAGGGCTCGTGGACGGCGTACCAAAGAACACCGTCGTAGCCCCAGTTGTGCACCCCATTGAACCCGTTGACCGGCAGGAGCTCGATGAAATCGATGCCCAGGTCCACCAGGTAGTCCAATTTCGCAGCGGCAGCATCCAGCGTGCCCTCGGGGGTGAAGGTTCCGAGGTGCAGCTCGTAGATGACCGAGCCCTTGAGGTTCTTCCCCTTCCACCCGCCGTCCTTCCACTCATGGATGGAAGGGTCGAAAATTGCGGACAGCCCATGGACTCCCTCCGGCTGCCGCCGTGAGCGTGGGTCAGGGAACGGCCCTTCTCCATCCACGAGATAGCCGTACGACACGCCGTCGGCATCCTGCGCCACGACGTCAGCCGGCGCGTGCCACCAACCGTGAGCGGCGGCGTCGTCGAACTGCTCCATGCCGTACTCGTGGCCTCCGGCCACCAGCCGAACGCTCTTGGCGTTCGGCGCCCACACATCAAATCTATTTTTTCCAGCAGCGTGCTTGAGCATGATGTTCCCCTGTACGTTCCTTAAGCGTGCGTTGCCGCGAATTCAGGTTGGCTTCAGTCGGTGGGTACCAGCAGCGCCACCGGGTACCGTTCCAGCAGCTTCCCCACCTGGACGGGGCCGGGGCCGTAGCTTGCTCCGGTGAGTTCGTCCTTGCAGTTCACGGTGAGTTCGATGGTGGTGTCCCGCCAGCCGCCTTCCCGGGCGAGACGCCTGGGCAGACGCGTGGCCACAGTCAATGCACCTCGTCGGCCCGCACCGCGGTCGAAGGCCACAACATGCGCCGCTGCAGCCCCCTGCGCTGCGACGGGCAAGTACCCTTCGAACAGCTCCGGCCGGGTTTTCCGTAGCCTCAGCGCACGGGAAACCACCAGCAGCTTGGCGGATTCCTCCGTGAAGGATGGAGTGGTCCCTTGGTCCAGCTTCGCCAGTGCCGCCTGGCGGGCCTGGAAGTCCACTGGCCGGCGGTTGTCCGGGTCAGTCAGGGAGCCGTCCCTGAACTCCGTGCCTTGGTAGACGTCCGGGACGCCTGGCATGGTGAGCTGGATCAGCTTGGCGGACAGTGAGTTGGAGGTTCCATACGGTTCCAGCTCGGCCACGAAGTTGGTCAGCGCGGCCGCGACCTCGGGAACGTCGAACGCGGCGTCGACGGCGGCTGCCAGCTGCCGTTCGAACTCCGGGTTCGGGTCGGTCCAGTTGGTTGAGTTGCCGGCCTCGCGTGCCGCTTTCAGTGCATAGGACTGAAGGCGTCCGCGGTCTGCCGGCCAAGCACCAACGATCGACTGCCACACCAAGGCAGCCAGCGGGCCGTCCGGGATCGGTGCGAGCTGCTGCACCGTGCCAAGGAACAGTTCCCACTCCGGCACGGCCTCGGAAATGACCGATATCCGGGCCCTGGCGTCCTCGCTCCGCTTGGTGTCGTGCGTGCTCAGGGTGGTCATGGAGTGCGGCAGGAGCTGCTGGCGACGCGCCATCCGCTCGTGGAAGACCCCGTTGGGCAGGGAGAACTCGGTCGGATCCGCGCCGACCTCGGTGAGCGAGCCGAGCCGGGTGTAGCGGAAGAACGCGGTGTCCTCCACCCCCTTGGCCATCACCATGCCCGAGGTCTGCTGGAACCGTTGAGCCAGAGCGTTGCCGGCATCCAGCAGCAGTGGTTGCAGTTTGCCCAGGACGGGCTCAAGTTCGGGACGGTGACGCCCTGCTTTCTCGATCGCCTCGACCAGTGTTTTCGCGCCATGGGGCAGGTAGGTCCGGTAGATGGGGAACCAGCAGATGATCTCGGCCAGGGAATCGGCTACCTTGGCGAACGGCAGTTCCAGCGTGGCCGGCACCAAGCGCGCAAGCCGGAGGATCTCCGAGCGGAGGATGCCGTCGGCGATGCGGCGCTTGGTCCCATGGATCATCTCGGCGTAATCGGCCGGTTTCTCCGAGTTCCGCAGCCGCGCATCGAGCGAGTTGAGGTATTCCGCGGCCGTGGGGTCCACAAACAGGCGGTCGACGTCCGCGAGGGCGTCGTACCCGGTGGTGCCTTCGCAATTGAAGGTCTCCGGAAGCTGCTCGCCAGGTTCCAGGATCTTCTCCACCAGCAAGTAGGCGCCGCCGGTGACTTCGCGAAGCCTTGCAAGGTAGCCTTCAGGATCGGCAAGCCCATCCGGATGGTCGATGCGGAGGCCGTCAACCAAGCCCTCACGGAACCAGCGGACAATTTCGGCGTGAGATTCGTCGAAGACCCACGGGATCTCGACCCGGATGCCCGCCAGGGTGTTCACGGCGAAGAACCGGCGGTAGTTCAGGTCCGCGTCGGCCCGTCGCCAACCGATCAACTCGTAGTTCTGGCGTGAGTGGACATCCTTGGGGCTGTCGCCGGCCCCGTAGGTTCCATCAGCCAACGGGAAACGGTGATCGTAGTAGTGCAGTTCGCCGTCCACGACCTTGAGTTCATCGAGGTCGTCGTCGCTGCCGAGCACCGGGATCCGGATCTTGCCGCCGCCGAAGTCCCAGTCGATGTCGAACGCCTCCGCGTACTTGGACTCCTGCCCTTCCTTCAGGAGGCTCCACCACCAGGCATTCTGCTTGGGAGAGGCAACACCCATGTGGTTGGGCACGATGTCCGCAAGAATCCCGAGGCCATGGTCCTTGGCAGCCTTGGACAGTGCGGCCAAGCCCTCGGGACCTCCCTTGGCCGGGTCAACGGTGGAGGGGTCGGTCACGTCATAGCCATGGTCCGATCCCTGCTCGGCGGTCAGGATTGGCGAGACATACACCCAATCGATTCCCAGTGATTTCAGGTAGCCCGTGAGCCCGGCGGCATCCTGCAAGGTGAAACCGGGACGGATTTGGAGGCGGTACGTGGAGACTGGCGTCCTCATGATTCCGTCTCCTCCGCTTCGCCGGCTTCAACAGCATCGCTGTCGTCGCCGGGCCCAGCAGCCTCTTCTGCAGGAGCAGCCTCTTCTGCAGGGGCCTCCTTGTAGTCATACGGCAGGGACGTCACGGCGGGCGCCGTGATGGAGGCCGTTTCCGGGGTGCTGGTCTGCGTCAGGGCTGCCAGCGAGGCGGCCACGGAGTGGTCCGGTTCGATCTCGGGGGTGCTGTGGGCACGCAGTACCACCAGCGACTTGCCGCCGACCGAGAGGATCTGGTCCGGCTTGATGACGCCGGCTTCCGCGCCCTCTCCTGCGGTATCGATCATCACGTCCCAGGCCGGTGCGTACTCGTCGGAAGGAATCCGGAAGTCCACCTCTTCCTGGTCCGCGTTGAAGTACAGGAGGAAGTTGACGTCGGTGATGCGTCGGCCTTGGTTGTCGCGGCCGTGGATGCCGTCACCGTTAAGGAACACACCCACCGAACGGCCCAGGGCTTCGTCCCAGTCCGAAGGACTCATGGTGGTTCCGTCAGCGTCCAACCAGACGATGTCCGGAAGCCGCTCCCCCTCCCCACGCAAAACGGGACGCCCGTCGAAGAATCGGCTGCGCCGCAAACTGGGGTGCTTGGCACGCAGGGCACTGACTGCCGCGGTGAACTCGATCAGCGGCTGGTCCACGTGCTCCCAGTTGATCCAGGTGAGTTCGGAGTCCTGGCAGTAGCCGTTGTTGTTGCCCTGCTGGGTCCGGCCCAGTTCGTCACCGTGCAGGAGCATCGGGACGCCCTGGGACAGGAACAGGGAGGCGATGAAGTTGCGCTGCTGGCGTGCCCGCAGAGCGAGGACGGTGGGGTCGTCGGTCGGTCCTTCGATGCCACAGTTCCAGGAGCGGTTGTGGGATTCGCCGTCGTTGTTGTCCTCGCCGTTGGCCTCGTTGTGCTTCTCGTTGTAGGACACCAGGTCCATCAGGGTGAAGCCATCGTGGGCGGTGACGAAGTTGATGGATGCGAACGGACGGCGCCCCGAGTGCTCGTAGAGGTCCGCCGAGCCCGTCAGCCGGGAAGCGAACTCACCGAGCGTGGAGGGCTCGCCCCGCCAGAAGTCGCGGACGGTGTCGCGGTACTTGCCGTTCCATTCCGTCCACTGTGGCGGGAAGTTGCCCACCTGGTAGCCGCCGGGTCCGACATCCCACGGTTCTGCAATGAGCTTCACCTGGGACACCACGGGGTCCTGCTGGATCAGTTCGAAGAACGTGGAGAGCTTGTCGACGTCGTAGAACTCGCGGGCCAAGGTGGAGGCGAGGTCGAAGCGGAACCCGTCCACGTGCATTTCGGTCACCCAATACCGCAGCGAGTCCATAAGCAGCTGCAAGGAGTGCGGGCTGCGCACGTTCAGGGAGTTACCCGTGCCCGTGTAGTCCATGTAGTACTTCTGGTCGTCTTCCACCAGGCGGTAGTAGGCCGAGTTGTCGATGCCCTTGAAGGACAGCGTGGGGCCCAGGTGGTTGCCTTCTGCGGTGTGGTTGTAGACGACGTCGAGAATGACCTCAATGCCGGCGTTGTGCAGCGAACGGACCATGGCCTTGAAGTCTTGGACCTGCTGGCCGGTATCGCCCTTGGAGCTGTAGCTGTTGTGCGGGGCGAAGAAGCCGATGGTGTTGTAGCCCCAGTAGTTGCTCAGGCCCTTGTCCTGGAGGATCCCGTCGTTGACGAACTGGTGCACCGGCATCAGTTCGATGGCCGTGACGCCCAGCTTTTGCAGGTGCGAAATCACTGCCGGGTGCGCAACGCCGGCGTACGTTCCGCGCTGCTCTTCCGGGACCTCGGGGTGCAGCTGCGTGAGTCCCCTGACGTGGGCTTCGTAAATGACCGACTTGTGGTACGGGATCCTGGGGAGCTTGTCGCCGTCCCAGTCGAAGAAGGGGTTGATGACGACGCCCAGCATCATGTGTGCTGCCGAATCCTCGTCATTGCGGGAGTCGGGGTCTCCCAGGTTGTACGAGAACAGGGAAGGATCCCAGTCGATTTGCCGGTGCACTGCCTTGGCGTAGGGGTCGAGCAGGAGCTTGTTGGGGTTGAAGCGTTGGCCGGCGTCGGGGTCGTAGGGACCGTGGACGCGGTAGCCGTATTTCTGTCCGGGCTGCACCGTCGGGAGGTAACAGTGCCAAACATAGCCGTCCACTTCCACAACGTCGACGCGGACTTCGCCGCCGTCGTCGTCGAAGAGGCACAGTTCAACCCGCTCAGCCCTTTCGCTGAACAGTGCAAAGTTGGTGCCGGTACCGTCAAACGTGGCTCCGAGCGGATAAGCCGATCCAGGCCAGACTTCCATGCGTTCTCCTCTTGCTGATGCGAACAACTGTTGCAAGCCTACTCATGACCCTGACAACGACAGTAACCTTACGGTATTGTTCGGTCGTATTCCGCGCTGAGCGAACCCATAACGCGCGGAACGGCCTCAGCGATCGCCGAGGCTGTAATGGGGCCACCACCACAATCTGCCGAAGCCAGCGCTCCCGCCCGTCCATGGATGCTTGCTGCCACGGCTGCAACAGCAGCCCAGCGGTCGTCAGGGTCCAAACCCAAAGCGGCATATGCACCGTCGTCGTCTGCCAGCTCCTGCGCAGCCTGCGCCACCAAAGCGCCGAGGATCCCTGCCAGGACGTCGCCGCTCCCGGCGGTCGCCATCCAGGGGGTACCGTCGGACTGGCTGAACACAGTTCCCGATGGCGATGCCACCAGGGTGGTGGCACCCTTCAGGAGCACTGTGGCTCCGGTTTGTTGCGCGGCCTGCCGTACGAAGTGCAGGGGGCGGGATTCGACGTCGGAGCGGGTTACGGCCACTTCGCCTGTGGAAGGCAGCGAGTCCAGCAGCGTCGCGAGTTCACCGGCATGCGGAGTGAGGATCCAGTGCGGCGGGCAGTGGCTTGGCAGGAGGCTCAGAGCCCCCGCGTCCACGACCACCGGAAGGTCATCACGGAGCGCAGTCTCAACGGCAGCTCCTGCCCGGTCAAGCTGTTCCTGCCCATCAACGCCCGGCCCCATCACCCAGGCCTGCACCCGGCCCGGGTCCTGGGGCTCCCACAGGGCTTCCGGGGTCCGGCTGAGAACCATCCTGGCCGCTGATTCAGGGCCGAGGTACCGCACCATGCCAACCCCGGCCAGGGCAGAGGCATGCACGCTCAAAACAGCTGCGCCGGCGAAGCGGCTGGAGCCTGCAACGATTCCCAAGACGCCCCGGGAGTATTTGTGGGCGCGCCGTGTTGGGCGGGGCAACAAGGCGCCCAGGTCCCGGGCCGTGAGCCGGCGCAGTTCCGGGGGTTCCTGCAGCAGCGTGGACTCGATGCCGATCTCCACCAGTTCGACGCGGCCGGCGCAGCCTTCACCGGGGTCACTCAGCAGGCCGGCTTTGATGCCCCCGAAGGTGACGGTGAGGTCGGCATCCAGGACAGGCCAGTGGACCTCGCCCATGCCTGCATCCACGCCGCTGGGAACATCGCATGCCACCACCAGCGGAGGCCGCAGCTCCTGGAGCGCCGCCACGAGTTCAGCTGGGGCATCCCGCAAACCGCCGCGGGCGCCCGTACCCAGGAGGGCATCGATGACCACGTCTTCGCCGGCACACAGGACCGCGAATTCTTCCGCGTTGGAGCCCTCCAGCCGCAGAACCCGGCCGCCAGCAGCCTTGAAGGCAGCCAGAGCCTCCGTGTGGACAGTTTCCGAGGCGAGTATCGCCGTCGTCCGCATTCCGCGGCGGGCCAGCTGCGCTGCAGCGTAGAGACCGTCGCCCCCGTTGTTGCCTTTGCCGACAAGAACCGTCGCGCCCGCTCCTGCCAGCCGGCGCTTTTTCCTCAGCTCGCGGATCACAGCTTGGGCAAGGCCATACGCTGCCCGCTGCATAAGAACAGCGCCCTCACCGGAGTCCAGGAGCGGTTGTTCCGCGTCCCTGATCTGTTGTCCGGTGAAGGCGCTGATCATGTTTCGTTGTGTCCGTCTAGCCCTCGGCGAGCACGGTCGCCGTAGCGATGCCGCCGTCGTGGCTCATTGACAGGTGCCAGCGCTTGACGCCCTTGGCCTCAGCCACGGCAAGCACGGTTCCCTTGACCTGAACGGTTGGACCGTTCTGGTCCAGGCCAATCCAGCAGTCCTGCCAGTTCATGCCCGCAGGCGCGCCCAGAACCTTGGCAACAGCTTCCTTGGCCGCGAAACGGGCTGCCAAGGACCGCGTGTTGAGTTCGCGCTCAGCCGGCACGAACAGCCGGTCCCTCAGGCCTGGAGTCCGTTCAAGCTGCCGGCCAAACCGCTCAATGTCTACGACGTCTACGCCAATGCCAACGATCATGGCGTTATTCTACGGTCACGCTCTTGGCGAGGTTACGCGGCTGGTCGACGTCGTAACCCTTCGCCCCGGCCAGTTCGGCAGCAAAGATCTGCAGCGGAACCGTGGTGAGCAGCGGCATGAGCAGCGTCGGCGTTTCGGGAACGTAGAACACCTGCTCCGCGTAGTCCTTGACCGACTCGTCGCCCTCTTCAGCGATGACCAGGGTACGTGCACCGCGTGCGCGGACTTCCTGGATGTTGCTGACCACCTTGGAGTGCAGCGAGTCGCGGCCGCGCGGGGACGGCACGACGACGAAGACCGGCTGGCCGTCATCGATCAGGGCGATCGGGCCGTGCTTGAGTTCGCCCGCGGCAAAGCCTTCAGCGTGGATGTAGGCGATTTCCTTGAGCTTCAGCGCACCTTCGAGAGCCACCGGGTACCCCACGTGGCGGCCCAGGAACAGCACGGACTTTTCGTCCTTCATGCTGCGGGCGAGCTCGCGCAGGGGTCCTGCGTTGTCGAGGATCGTCTGGATCTTGGCCGGGATCTTGTTCAGGTCCGCGAGGACATCCTTGATCTGGCCGGAGAAGATGTTGCCGCGCAGCTGGGCCAGGTAGAGGCCCAGGAGGTAGGCGGCAGTGATCTGCGCGAGGAATGCCTTGGTGGACGCAACAGCGATTTCCGGACCGGCGTGCGTGTAGAGCACAGCGTCGGATTCACGCGGAATGGTGGAGCCGTTGGTGTTGCAGATGGAGATCGTCTTGGCGCCCTGTTCGCGGGCGTAGCGGACGGCCATCAGGGTGTCCATGGTTTCACCGGACTGGCTGATGGAAACCACCAGCGTCTTCGCGTCCACGATCGGATCGCGGTAGCGGAACTCGTGGGCGAGCTCCACCTCCGTGGGGATACGGCACCAGTTCTCGATGGCGTACTTGGCCACCAGGCCGGCGTACGCGGCAGTACCACAGGCGAGGACGATGATCTTGTCCACCTGCTTAAGGAGCTCCGGGTCGATCCGGAGCTCGTCCAGGGTCAACTGGCCGTTGAGGTCCGAGCGGCCCAGGAGGGTCTGCGCCACGGCGTCAGGCTGGTCGTGGATTTCCTTCTCCATGAAGGAGTTGAAGCCACCCTTTTCAGCCGATGCCGGGTCCCAGTCAACGTGGTATTCCTTGCCTTCAGCGGGAGCACCGAAGAAGTCGGTGATCTCCACAGAGTCGGCCGTGATGGTGACGATCTGGTCCTGGCCCAGTTCCACCGCGCGGCGCGTGTAGTCAATGAAGCCGGAGACGTCGGAACCGAGGAAGTTCTCGCCGTCGCCCAGGCCCACCACAAGGGGTGAGTTGCGTCGGGCAGCAACCACGACGTCGGGCTGGTCTGCGTGCACTGCCAGGAGCGTGAACGCACCCTCAAGGCGCTGGCAGGCCAGGCGCATCGCTTCGGTGAGGTTGCCGCCGTCGCCCTTGAGCTGGTTCCGGAAGATGTCACCCAGAAGGGCGGCAGCCACTTCGGTGTCGGTTTCCGATTCGAACGTGACACCCTTGGCGAGCAGTTCCTGGCGGAGCTCAGCGAAGTTCTCAATGATGCCGTTGTGGATGACAGCCAGGCGGCCGCCATCGGAGAGGTGCGGGTGGGCGTTACGGTCGGTGGGGCCACCGTGCGTGGCCCACCTCGTGTGGCCAATGCCCGTCAGGGACTCGGGAACGGGATGAGCTTCCAGTTCCGCGACCAGATTGCTCAGCTTGCCGGACTTCTTACGCGATGAGATTGCCCCATCGGCTACTACTGCGATGCCAGCGGAGTCATATCCGCGGTACTCCAGACGGCGCAGCCCTTCCACCACGACGTCAAGGGCGCTGTAACCAGCTGCCTCGCGAGACGAATTGCCAACATAGCCTACGATTCCACACATGGATACAAGCCTAGCGGCTTCTGCAAACAACTGACGTGGGACATCCTATTTCCAAGGGTACTTGCTCCCCTTTTAGGAGCACACAATTCACCCTCTGGTCATCGCGCATTTCCTGATCAGCCGCGCGGAGGGCAGAATCATGATCGTGACTTTGCAACGCACCGAAGCTAATGGCGACGGCGCTTCCCCGTTTGTTGAGCTGGACCGTCAGACTTGGTCCCGGCTCGCGGCGCAGATGGAGCAGCCCCTCAACGAAGAGGACATTTTCCGCCTGCGGGGGCTTGGAGATCCCTTGGACATGAAGGAAGTCAGGGAGGTTTACCTGCCCCTGTCCAGGCTCCTTCACCTTTACGTCCAAGCCTCGCACCAGCTGCACGCGGCAACCACCACCTTCCTGGGTGAACAGACCCAGCGCACGCCGTTCGTGATCGGCGTCGCCGGTTCCGTGGCGGTTGGCAAGTCCACCATCGCCCGCGTGCTCCGCGAGATGCTGCGCCGCTGGCCGGGCACGCCTAACGTCGAACTCATCACCACGGACGGCTTCCTCTACCCGCTGGCCGAGCTCAAGCGCCGCCACCTCCTTGAACGCAAGGGTTTCCCTGAGTCCTATGACCGGCGGGGACTTCTCCGCTTCGTGTCGGAGGTCAAGGGCGGTGCCGAGGAAGTCCGGGCACCGTGGTACTCGCACGTTACCTACGACATCGTGCCGGGCAAGGAGGTTGTGGTGCGGCGCCCCGACGTCCTGATCGTCGAGGGCCTGAACGTGCTTGCCCCGGCCCGGCCGCGCATGGACGGAAAACAAGGCCTGGCGATCAGTGACTTCTTCGACTTCTCCATCTACGTCGACGCCAAGACCTCATACATCGAGGAATGGTACGTGGACCGCTTCCGGAAGCTGCGGAGCACCGCTTTCGCCCAGCCCGAGTCCTACTTCCATCGGTACGCCACCTTGTCCGACGAAGACGCCGAATCCACCGCCCGGGGCATTTGGAAGCGCATCAACGAGCCCAACCTGAAGGAAAACGTCCTGCCGACGCGCGGGCGCGCTCAGCTGGTGCTCACCAAGGACGCGGACCACTCCATCCGGCGCATGCTGTTAAGGAAGGTCTAGTTGCGCAACGAGAACACGCCGCTGCCCAGCCGGCGGGCCTTCGCCGGGCTGCTCACTGCCGGCGCCGGACTGGCCGCCTTGACCGCCTGCACGCCGCAGAATGGCACGCCCTCCCCCGCTGCCGCTACGGTGCCGGTTCAGGCCGACGCCACGCCTTCAGCGGCCGTTACCAGTAGCGCTGCTGCACCCACTGCCGCGCCAACGGTAGAGCCAACAGCCGCTGCGGAGCCCACGGCCAGCCCGGTTCCGTCCAGCACCCTGAAGACCCAGCACTCGTTGACCGACCCCACCAGCCCCTGGGTCATCGTCAATAAGCACCGTCCCTTGAACCCGCAGAACTTTGTGCCCGCAGATTTGGTGCAGCCGGCCGTACGGCTCGCCGTCAGCGGTGAAGCAGCCCTGCTGAACAGCACGACGGCGGCTGCCGCGGAAAAGATGTTCGGCGCTGCTGCTTCGGAGGGCGTCATCATGACGTTGGCTTCGGGCTACCGCTCCTACACCACCCAGGTGTCCACCTACAACGGATACGTCGCCAGCACCGGGCAGGCCGCGGCCGACCGTGCTTCGGCACGCCCGGGCCACTCAGAGCACCAGACGGGTTGGGCTTTCGATATCGGCGACGGCGGCGGAGCCTGCAGCTTCCAGCCATGCTTCGCCGAGCAACCGGCAGCCATCTGGGCCAAGGCCAATGCGCACAAGTACGGATTCGTCGTCAGGTACCCCTGGATGTTCCATGACACCACGGGCTACTTCTACGAATCCTGGCACCTGCGGTATATCGGA